>JAEUAF010000354.1 GCA_019695485.1 Sorangium sp. | reverse complement strand
TGGCACTCAATCCATCTCGAGACGCGGATGCAGATCCCGACATTGGAGAAATTGCCGCCTTGTACGTCGACCCCCCCTGCTGGCGCACTGGCGCAGGCACTGCCCTGCTGCGCGACGGAATCAAGGCAGCTCACGCGCGGGACTTCCGAGCTTTGACGCTCTGGGTTCTCGAGTCCAACCGGCGGGCACGCTCATTCTATGAGGCTCAAGACTTCGCGCCGGATGGGGGCCGAAGGACCGAAGAACGGCCGGGGTTCTCCCTCCTCGAGGTTCGATACTTTCGCGAGATGCCGCCAGCTTTCGTTTGCGAGGGTCGGTGAGCTCCCAACGACGAAGGCGGAATCGGAACTGCCGGCCGCTCACTCCTAGTCTTGGGTGCGAACACGCGCCTCGCCTGGTCGGTTGCATTTTTCCCCTGCTGCTCCTCGAAGCGTGGACACGATCGCGCTTGCTGTGCCCGCGTGTACTCTCCTCGTTTTCGGCTCTCTATTCCCAGCCTCATGTTGCTTCTGCGACCGGACACCGATGAGCAAGACGCTTCGCAACATGGACTTTGTTGCCGAGTTCTCGCTCTTCAACTCGATCGCAATTCCTCCAGCCTTCATCCTCCTCGCAGCGCTGCGTCGACCCGCCATGTCACTCGTGGAAAGCGCAGCTCACACGATGGCTACTGTGCAAGCCATCCTCGCCACAAGCTCTGCTACCCTGCCATTTCTTGGCCTATTTTTCGCTCTGGACCCCCAACAGGTCCTGTCCTCATGGAGTTCGGGCTGACGGGCGATTCCATGTCTGTCGTATTGAGCGTGCGTGCACGGTTTCTCCTCGATAGCTCCACATCCGCGGCCAATGGCAAGCGCTACAGTGACTCCATGGCGGAGCGCGCTTCTATCCCTCAACGCCTCACGACTATCCCGGCATTTTCGGCCGTCTCCCGCCTGCGCAGCTTCGTTTACGCAGGACGCGGAATCCGAGCCATGGTCTCGTCGCAGCACAACGCTTGGATTCATGCGGTCGCTACATTCGCCACTGTAGGGCTCGGTTTTTCTCTCGACGTTCCTCGTCCCGAATGGATATGTTTAGTCTTCGCGATCGTTTCTGTCTGGACCGCGGAAGCAATCAATACGGCGTTGGAGCTCTTGTGCGACGTCGCATCGCCGGACTTCCATCCGCTTGTCGAGACGGCCAAGGACGTCGCTGCGGGTGCCGTTCTCATTTGCGCTGTTGGCGCGGCGCTAACCGGCCTGCTTGTCTTCGGCCCGCGCTTGGCCACGCTTGTTCCTTGAACGGAGCTCGGCGGTAACGCGCGCCGATCGCTCTTTGAATCGCATTACCAACCTTGGTACGAGTGGTCGCTCACCGTGTTGGTGGTCTTGGGGTCGCCGACCGCAACCGTTCCCAGCGCGACGGAGACGACCCCGAATAGAATCGCCACCACGTTCGAGCGCATTTCCTCGGGTGGTAGACAGCGAAGCAGGACGGCGGCGGCCCCCGTACCGAGTGCCGCGAGGGCAACACCAATTGCGGCCGCGAACAAGCCACCGTCTTCGTAAGGGGCAAACCCCCACAGGCTCAGTCCGAGGAAAACCCCATTGACCAGGCCGGCGGCACACAGCAACCACGTAGGAACCTGAAGTCTCGCTCGCTTTCGACGCTCTACTCCAGCCCAAATTCCCGCGAGGATATGAAAGCCTATCGCAACCAGTGGCCCCGCGTACGCGCAGAACGCGCGCTCGGTCGCCGCGAGTGTTGCTCCCGGTCGCTGGTAGCCGACCGCTGCGGCGGCCAGCCAGAAGCCGGCCGCCACGAATGCCGCCGGGAGCAGGGAAGCCCGAGCGGAGCGTGCAATTGAGCACCCAAAACCACAGGCCACGATCAAGAGCACGAAGTGCATCACTCTGAGCTCTAACTCACCAGGCCCGTTTCGCAAAGTCCCGGCGTCGCGGCTACGCTCTACGGGCGTCGCGGCGTTCCGCCGTCGCGATTCGCATGCCTTTCAGGATCCGCCGCATGTCGGCGAAGTTGGCAGAAAGGCGGGTTGCAATTGTCGCCAGGTCGTCATCCTGGACGACGCTGAAGCCGAACGTGGCAAGCAAGGTGAGCATCTCGTCCGCCGCGAATGAGGACCGAAATGGCTCGCCCCAAAAGCGAAGGATGATTCCGGCAATCTGCCGAATGATGGAGCGAGAATTGTACGCGACGACAAGGCAACTCCCTGGCGCCGAACGCGCCTCGATAACTCGGAGCGTCGCTTCGATGTCGGCGCGCTCGAGATACATGACGACTCCTTCCCATACCCAAGTCGTCTGGCAGAACCGGTCGTGATTGGCCGCGGCGAGCGCGTCTTCGAGGCGATCGCGGGTGAAGTCGACGGGCACGAAACGAACGTCGCGTGCAGCTTGCTTCAACGACACAGCGCGCGCCCGCTTCTCTCGTTGTGAGTCGGGATGGTCCACCTCGAACACAGTCACGTCGGCGAGTTCTGGCATTCGCCAAGCCCGCCCGTCGAGACCGGCCCCGAGGATCACGACTTGCGATGACGCGGCGCCGCGGATCGCTTCATCGATCGCAACGGTGCGCGCTACCATCATCTTCGATCGCTTCTCGAGAAACGCACTCCAAACACGTTCTCGCAGCTTTCTCGGCGCCGCCTCCGAGCGGAATCGCTCGACGCTTTGTCGAGCATTCTCGGGAAGTAGCGCGAGTGCGGTCGGATCGGTGAATGCAGCTACGTCGGTCCTGCCATGTGCGGCCGCTCGCGCTGCGCAGACCATGACGGCGGTCTGGCTCTCTTGTCCGGGCTTCACTCGAAGCTCCGGCTGAAGGCGACTGCCTTGGCGATTGCAACTTCCGACTTCATGGTTCCCTCTTGGCGAGCTCTGGACGGCGCCGTTAGTGTACACTTTCTCGAGGGCCGCCATGCGACCCTGGCGGTTGGTCGCGAGCCGTATGAGCGCGAGCGCGTATTTCAAGACGCAGCGGGGGCGCTCCGCGGCGCAGACATCGACGCGGTCTTACAGGCCTGGGCAAGTCGATAGGGCCCCCATGGCAGGCCAAGCAAAAGCTCTCCGCGGCTGCAGCGGTGCTAGCGACCGGATCCCGATCCGGTCCTGCACAAGGAGGCGCTATCTGCGGCTGAAATCGCGGCCGATCGTGCGACCTGTGCGGGCATCCCGGCCGAGACGGACCGCGCGGGTGCAAAGCGCTGTGCGAAGCGCAAACCCAGTCCACACTAGATGGATGGCGCGAGCCATCTGTTGGGCGTCGATGTGAACGCTGCTACGGCGCTGTCGTCGTCAACGGCGACGGATGCTTCGGTTGGTAGACGCCCAGCTTCCCGCCGCCGGGTAACGTCAGTCGCGTAATCGAGCCCCAGCGTTGCTCATCGATGGGCGAACACTGGACGCTTTTCTCCTCCATCGCGGCAAGGAAGGCCTGGATATCGTCGCACATGAAGAAGAGCTCATGAACGTCGTTCTCGTCCGACGGATGCAGCGCCAGCTCGGCCGGCGGCAACGCGAAGATCAGCCATCCGTGCCCCGCGTCTACGGACGGGTACTGCAACACGTCGCGAAAGAACGCGCGATCAGCCTCAGAGTCCTTACTGTAGATGATGACGTGAGCGCCGTGAACCATGGCCCGAAGTGTAGCCTCGATCGGGGCTCTGATCAGTGACCCAGTTGACTTCGTCGTCGCTACACGCGGTGCATGAACTGCGACGCAAGCGCCACGCGGCGCGGCTGGACGCACAGCTCGCATCACTGCTCCGACCGAACGCGGAAGTGGAGAGCTCCGGAACTGAACCCACGCGGCTAGTCGTCGACTTCGACGTCAAAGCGGGCGGCGCGCAGGGAGCGCGGATAGTCGTGAAAGGCGGCGCGGCATAACGCCGTGTAGGATTGGGCAGTAAACGCCGAGTTGGTGCTCCGAATGGTCGCGGTCGACTCGACGAGCACGTCTCCTCCGACGCCCCGCGTGAGGGTTACCTTGACGCGTTTGTGACGCACTGCGCTCTCAGAACACGTCGCGCCCAGAGCTCCCCGCACGCATTCGCCCTCGAAGTCACCCGTCAGGTTCCACGCAAATGCCATCGTCGCCACCAGGCAGCCCGGCGTGCCAAACGGCACGACCAGGACCTGCTCACGCTGCGCGGCGCTTTCGCACAGATGTAGAACATCCTCCGCGTTGTTGCGGTCGGAGAGTCCAAGGGAGGCGTCGGGCGGGCGAAAACAGATCGGGGTTTGCGACAGAGCGGCCTCGCTGACGTTCGCAAAGCGTGTGGCGGCAGCAGGCACAGGTCTGCCACAGCCAAGCAATAGCAGAGGCAGAAACAGGGCAACCGGTGGCTTGTCCAAGGTCATCCAATACATTAAACCAGCACCATTCGAAACAGCGAGAGAACACTCCATGCACGATGAGCAAGTTGCGGCACCGGACAACACGGCCGTTCGGGTTGCCTTATGGCGGGCCCTGCACGTAGAAGCCGACGCTCCGCCTCATGTGTTCGAAGACACGCTCGGCCTGAAGCTCGCGGCGCCAGAGGAAGGTTGGCGCGACCGTCCCGACATGAGCCCGTTCACGAGGCCATTTCGCGCCTCAATCCTGGCCCGCGCCCGCTTCATCGAAGACCTCGTCGCAGACCAGGCGACAAGCGGCGTCGAGCAGTACGTCATCCTCGGAGCAGGCTTGGATACGTTCGCTCAGCGACGCCCCGAGTTCGCTTCCCGCCTGCAGGTGTTCGAGATTGATCGACCGAGCTCTCAGGCCTGGAAACGCCAGCGCTTGGTCGAGCTCGGCATCGGCGTCGCGTCGCATCTGAGGTTGGTGCCAGTGGACTTCGAGGCAGGTGATGCTTGGTGGGAGCGGTTGGCAGCCGCAGGCTTCGATTCCGGGCGCCCAGCGGTCGTGGTGTCCACGGGCGTCAGCATGTACCTAACTCGGGACGCGATCATGGCAACACTGCAAAAGGTCGCGGCGCTTGCCCCGGGCTCCACGTTCGTGATGTCGTTCCTGCTTCCGATCGAGATGGCGGACCCGGAGGTACGTCCCGGAATTGAGCGAGCGGCGGCGGGAGCGCGAGCCAGTGGCACGCCCTTCATCAGCTTCTTCACGCCCAGCGAGATGTTGGCAATGGCCCGCGACGCCGGCTTCAAAAGTGTCCAGCACGTATCGGCTGCCACGCTGGGCGAGCGCTACTTCGGGGGTAGAACCGATGGGCTGCGGCCTCCGAATAACTCAGAGGAGCTTCTGGTCGCGACAACCTAGCGCGGCAACGTTCCCCGACGGATCCGCTCGCTGATCAGCTGCTGGCAGAGGCCCCGTCTGCCTCTGCAAGGGGGCCCGCGAACGTGAGCAAGATTGCGATCCGACCGTCGGCGTCAATCTCACCCGCGTCGAAGCTCTCCGCCCGGGTGCCGTCGCGGCGCTCGACGACACCGCGAAATCGAAAGGTAGTACGACCCGCGTCGACCGCACTGATCAAGCGGACGCGCGCGATGTCGGGATCCGAGAGAATGCGCTCCATCTCCGCGGCGAGCTCTGTTCGGCCACGGATTTCGCGGTTCCGCGTGACCATGCGCCCGTCAGCGGCGAAGCACGCCTCAAGCATCGTGGCTCGGGCTGCCGGATCCCGCTCGCTCCACATTCGGATGTACGTGTCGACCGCTCTCTCGACCGCGCTCGGCATGCTCGAATCGTAGAACGTGGTTCTAGCGGGCGCCAGCTACGGATTCGTTCAGCGCGCTGGACTAGTTCGTCAAGCCCGGACCCTCTGCGCCGCGTCGCCCCCGTCGGGACCATCGAAGGGAGGCAAAGCGAGCGTGAGGGCTTCGATGAGCGGGAGTTTTTCGCAAATTCGGCGCCGAATCTCGAGCGGTTCGAACGCCTCATCGAACCAAAGCACAACCACGTAGATGGCCGCGAACGACTCCGCCGCATACCGATCGAGCCCCGAGGCCTTTTGGATGCTGAGGCGCTGGCCACGAAGCAGCGACTTGCTCCGCGGCGCCATCTCGCGTTGGTAGAACCGATTGGCCGTCGCTGCAGCGCCAGCCATCGCCGGCGCCGCACACCAAAGACCGTTACCCTCGTCGATGATCGCACCAAAGGAGGCGTCGCAATCGTACACGAGAGAACAAAGCGCGTCAGCAAGCGCGGACAGCCCTCCTGATGCCATCGAGTTCATCTCGGAAGCATACGACTGAGCGCCCGCGCGGGCCACGAACCGAGGCGGCTTGCTGGCGAGGGTTCGAGCCGTCTGCTAGTTTTTCGGGAGACCGAGTGAGCGACGCCAACACGGACCCTCCGAAAAGTCGCACGTCGGAGCGGTCGAGGCTCGGCCCAGCGATGATTCTCCTCGTGTGCACTTCGTTCATGGTGGGTGCCTCCGGAGCGTTTGCCGTCTTCTTTACACACCCCTTCTCGGACTCATTTTGGTCGCGCTTCAACGAATGGTGGGGGTTTATCTGGGTCTGGGAGCGCACGACGCTGCTCGCGATCGTGTGGAGTGCTTGCGTCGGCGCAGCGCTCGTTGTGCAGCGTCCGCGGGTTGGCCACCTGGTAGCGTCGAGGCTTTCGCTGATCGGCTTCGGCACGGGCTTTCTGACTTCAACCGCTGTCGCCCCGCTGTCCCGACTCTTTCACTTCGCTGCCTCGACTTGGCTGGGGCTCGGCGCCGGTTTAGGCGTCGTGATCAACACCGCAATCTTCTCGTGGCTTGCCTCGCGTTCCGCTGCGGCACCGAACGCGCCTCCAAACTCTAGCGAACGTTGAGCGGCGACCTCGGGCGCTGGGCACAACCGATCGCTAGCGCTCCGAGGGTCGAATACGAGATCCCCGCGACTCCCATCCGACAAGCCACGCCCGCGCGCCCGCTCAGCGCCACGCCAGCACGGCGAGGGCCGCAAGCTCCCCGAGTTGCTCGGTAGCGCCCAGAAAATCCCCGGTAATTCCGCCAATGCGCGAGTGATAGCGCCACGCGCTGACGCTCGTCACCGCAATCAACGTGAGGGCGAGAGCGCCCAGGCGTGCCACCGAAAAACGCCCCGCACTCCCGACAAGTGCTGCGGCAAGAACGAACCACGCGCTCGCAATCAACGCCTGGGGAACTCGCGCCTGTGTCAATTGGCGACTCTTGGCCGCGGCGTCGCTGGTCACGTAAGACATCGTGGCCATCAACCAGATTGGACCCACGCGAGCGCCGCACCACGCGAGCGGCAGCGCCCATAGCGCCGACTCCTTGAGCTCAGCCAAGAGACTCGCGCGCCCCGCAATAGAGACCACGAGCGCCGCACCGCCGAACGTCCCAATTCGGCTGTCCTTCAAAATCGCGAGTACCTTCTCGGTATCGTAGGCGCCGCCCAACGCGTCGCTGGTGTCCGCCAGCCCATCTTCGTGAAAGGCACCGGTCAGCAGCAAAGACGCGGCGATGACGAAGACGCCGGCAGGCAGCGCACCGAGCGGGAGCAGCAGGCTGTCGAGCAAGCCCAAGGCCGCGCCAAGTACGATACCGACGAACGGCGCATGCGCCCCGGCCCATCGCCAATCTGCTTCCCGATACGGGAAGCCGCCCAGAGGCAACCGCGTAAAGAAGATGAAAGCCGCGCGAATTCCGCGTAGCGGTGGCGGCAAGAGCCATGCAGCGCCGTTCGCCACGCTCACTGCGAATCCTTCGCGAGACCCGCGCGCCCGACAATACCGGCGGTCGCAAAGGTGGCCATCGAGCGTTGCGTGAGCAGCGCCGTGCGCAGCAGCGCGACCGCGAGGCAGGCGCCCGTACCCTCCCCCAAGCGCATATCCAGCTTGAGGACGGGATCGAGTCCCAAGCGCTGGAGCGCGACGCGGGCGCCCGGCTCTGGCGACTCGTGAGCGGCTAGCAGGTAGCTCTGAAGGTGCGGCTCGAGGGCCACCGCGACGAGCGCCGCGGCGTTGGTGACGACGCCGTCGAGCACCACGGGGACACGCTGCCGCGCCGCTTCGATGGCACAGCCAACGATCGCCGCAATCTCGAGACCCCCGAGCGCAGCCAGCACCCCGATCGGATCGCGCATGTCGGGGCAGTGCAGCGCGAGTGCGCCTTCGACGACGCGCTTCTTGCGGCTCTGCACGAGCTCGCTGACACCTGTGCCGCTGCCCACGACGCGCGCAGCGGGCACGCCCGTGAAGGCGCAGATCAGCGCCGCCGCCGCTGTGGTGTTGCCGATTCCAATTTCACCGAGGGCCAGCACCCGGGCGCCGCTTTCGATGGAAAGCCGCGCCATTTCTGCCCCAACGGCCATGGCCGACTCCGCCTCGGCGCGCGTCATGGCCGCTTCGCGTGCGAGGTTTCGCGTTCCCGCGCGCACGGCGTGCCGGCGGAGTATGACGCGGGGCTCACGAGGCAGCGCGCTGAAGTCACCGGCCACACCGACGTCGGTCAAACAGATTTCGACGCGACACTCGTGCGCAATCGCATTGATTGCGGCGCCTCCCGCCATCACATTGGCCACCATCGCCGCGGTGATCTGCGACCCATAGGCGCTCACGCCTTCGACGACCACGCCATGGTCGGCCGCGAACAGCGCGAGCGTCGCGCGCTCCAGCGCGGGTGGCGGAAACACCGCGTGCGCCCCGGCGTAAAAGATCGCGAGCTCTTCCAGACGACCGAGGCTCTCCACGGGCTTGGTGAGCGTGGCGAGCTGAGCCCGTGCGCTGGCGCGTGCGGTGTCACTGCCCACAGCAAGAACTTCCTCGCCTTGTCGCGCGGCGTCCGTGCGCACGAGGGGCGGCGAGGCCACGGGCGGCACTTGGCCCCGCGCCGCTTCCTCCCACCGATCGTGCCAATGCACGGCATTTTCCAGGGAAATGTGTGGTCGCCAGCCGCTCTCCTCCAGCATCGGTCGGCGGCGGAAGGCGACTGGGTGACCCAGACACAAGTACGCGACCGGCTCGACGCCGGGCGGAAGGCGAAGCTCCGCGCGAAGCACTGCCGGTTCCACGATGCTGACCCAGCCCACGCCGATCCCTTCGGCGCGCGCAGCGAGCCACAGATTTTCGACCGCGCAACAAGCGCTCGCGCGCACCGCTTCCGGTTGAACCGTCGTGCCGAGAATGGCTTCGTCGCGATCGCGCAGATCGACCGCCACGCAGAGGTTTAGGGCCGCTTCGCAGATCCCCTCCAGCTTGTGCGCGAGGTACGCCTCGCGTCGCTCGGTGGGAAAGCGCCCTGCCTCGGCTTCTCGACAGCGCAGAAAACTTTCACGAATTCTGGCGCGAAGTTCTAGGTCGTGAATGATCACGAAACCCCAGGGCTGCGAAAACCCAACGCTCGGTGCTTGATGAGCGGCCCCCAAAATGCGCAGCAGCACGGCCTGGTCGACCTCAATATTCGGCTGAAAATGGCGAATATCTCGGCGCAGCGCGATGCACTCGTACACCGCGCGCCGCGCCTCCTCTGAAAACGCAGCCACGACTTCCGGGTCGAGTAAAGGGGTCGCAACTGTCATGAGCGAGAGCTTTCGCGTGGAGTCGCGTAGAGAGACGCAACTTGCCGCGCCGAGCGCGCGTGGCCTTCACGCCCATAGAGTCCGAGCGCGGATC
>JAEUAF010000241.1 GCA_019695485.1 Sorangium sp. | reverse complement strand
ATGCGCCCGAAGCGCCGACCACCTATAGCGCGCCACCGAGCGCCACTGATCTGTCCGCGCTTACCGTGGCCGAGTGTCAGCACGTGGTGATTCTCACCGCGGACACCGAGGCGACCTTGTGGGGCGTCACGCCCTCCGGGATCGGCAAGGCGCTGCCGCTCGGGCGCCCAGGTCAACTCGTGGCTTACGAGCCGTTCACCGGCGATGCCATCACGACCTACAACCCGCCGAACAACGCGTTCTTGACTGACACGACCATCCCCGGGCCGGACATTTCGGCGGTCAGGGTGGTCTCGCCGTCGAGCTCGAGTCTAACGCTCACGCGGCGCATAGCGCCCCAATGGGCAGCGCCGACCGATGTCCGCGCCAACACCCTCACCACGCGTGTTCCGTTTCCAATCACGTGCCCCTGATTTCGATGCGACGACGTCTCGTCTCAATTCCGACCGCAATCATTCTCCTTCTCGCGTTGAGCCCGGCCTGCTCGAAGCAGAAGCCGTCGCCCGCGCGGAGTTCGGCGTCGTCCGAGCCAGAGGCGCCGGCGGAGCCACCCGCTATTGAGCCCGCCGTCGAGGCCCCAGTCGCGAAGCCCGCCGCGGTTCCGATTCCCTTCGGTCACCCACGGGTCAGCCGGGAAAGCTTGGTGGCACCGCCGCTGGCAGCCCCGGCCGGGGCCGTTGCGGGGCCGGGTGGGGTGCGGATGCAGCTACTCGCGGCAGGAAGCGGGGAATTGCCCGGCCCAACGGACACCATCATCGCCGACTACAGCATGTGGACCGGTGACGGAAAACTAGCTCAAAGCTCGTACTTGGAAGATCGCGCCGCGCCATTTTCCGTGGCGACGCTGAGTCCACCGCTGCGCTCACTGCTGACCACGCTGAAGGTGGGTTCGAAGGTCCGCTATTGGATCCCGCGTGCGGCGCTCGAAGGCTGGCGACCCAAAGAGTGGCCGGACAGCGATCTGATCATCGAGGTCGATCTCAAGAACGTAACGCACGTGACCTTCAGCGACTCGAACGGCAAAGCCGTGGAGCCGCCCACCTACGCCGCGCCCGATGCCTCCGGCCCGCCCAGCACCGCCACGCTCACGCGCGCCGGGTTGCGCTTCACCCTGCTCGTGCAAAACGCCAGCGGGCGCCACCCCAATCCCGGCGAGCGACTGGCGCTCGACATCGAGGGCTACGTGATCGAGGGGCTCGTCGTCACGCGCATCGCACATGGGCTCGGCACCGCCACCACGATCGAACGGGCACCCGCCAACTTGGGCGAGGTCCTGTCCCAAATGAAGGATGGCGAGACCGCGCGGGTTTGGTTTCCGCCCAAGGTGGGCGCGCAGGTGATCCCTGATGCCGGGCAGCGCGAGCTAGTGACCGACGTCAAGCTCACCCTCCCAAAGTGAGTCGCGTTCGAGCTCTCCTCACGGATTGTGCCGGGGCGCTCGGCTTTGGCGCGCTGACGGCGCTTGGAGAGCCGGGAATTGATCTCTTTCCGCTAGGATTGCTGGGCGTCGCGGGGCTCGCATTTCTGATTACGCGGCGCGGCGGCTTTGCGCACGCTTGTGCGCTGGGGCTCGCCTTCGGCGCTGCGCTGTTTGCGGTGCTCATGGTGGGGACGGTGAGCTGGGGCGCCCAAGTCCCCGCCGCGCTGACGATCGCGGGCGCGCTGAGCTATGGCGCTCCCCTTGCGCTGTGGGTTCGAGCCAGCAGTCGGCGGCTGAGCGGCTTCGTGCTGTTCGCCGCGAGTGCAGCCGCCTGGGGACTCTGGCTCGACCTCGGCGATTGCTTCGGCCTGTCTTCGAATTGGGAGATTCTGGCCGCCGTCGCCGCGTCGCCGAGCCTGGTTTTTGGGGCGCGCCTGGTCGGCTGCAACACCTTGTCGGGGATTGTGATCGGCGCGGCCATCTGCGCGGGCGTCGAGCTCACGCACGCCGTGCCGCGCCAGCGCTGGCTGCGAGCGGGAACCGCGCTCGCCGGTGCCATTGCCGCGCTGCTCTTGCTCGGGCTCGCCGCGCGCGTGACAGCGGCGAAGAGCACGGGATCGCTGCTGGTCGGCGTGCCGCAGATGAACGTGCCGAGCGAGTTCTTCCGAACTCGGCAAGCGATCGTCGAACAGACGGAGCGCTTCGACCAAAGCTTCGTGAGTCAGCTGAACCAGCTGCGCGACGTCGATTTGCTGGCGCTGACCGAGGCCTACGACGGCCGTTTTGCGCTGCAAGTCCCGGCGCAGCGACGTCGCTTTCAGGCTTACGCGCGCCTCGAGCGACAGGCGCTACTCCTCACCTCGTATCTGGTCGCCGAAGATGGCGGCGGCTACAACGCCGTGGGCGGCATCGCGGCCGACGGCGCGCTCGTCGGCATCCACCGCAAGGTCAATCTCGCCCCCTTCGGCGAGTCCGACCTCGAGGCGGGCCCGGGCTTTCACGCCCTGCGCTTGTCGCCCGAGCTGCGCGTCGGCGCGCTGATTTGCCAGGAATCAGTGCCGGGGATGGGCTCGCGCGCGCTCGCTCGAGACGGCGCGAATCTGCTGGTCGTGACTACTAGCGATACCTCGTTTGGCAGCGGGCTCGTGGTGTTCGGACACTTGGCAGCAACCCAAGTCCGCGCCATCGAGAGCGGACGCGATACGGTCTGGGCGAGCGCCAGCGGGCCGTCAGGCGTAGTCACGCGCGCCGGAGAATTCGTGCCCGGTGCGCCGTTTCGAAGCGCTACTGCAGCGCGCATGCAGGCGGAGCTCTACGAAGACACGACGCCGTTCTTGCGCACGAGCTGGCTGTGGCCACTGCTGCGCCTGGGGTTCTTCGCGTGGCTCGTGCAGCGGGCCGTGCGCCGTCGCACGGCGACGATGCCGCTGCCGAAGTCGGCTCCTCGAACGCCCACTTGGTTCGGGGCGATCTCGAGCCTGGCGGCGGCGCTCGCTGGGGTCGGCTTGCTAACGCTGGCGTCGCCGGGCCTCGTGGAACTGCGACGCGGCGTGCGCTCCCGAGTGCGCTTCGCCGTCGCCGAGCTGTTCAAAGGCGGCCCCGCGCTTTCGGGCGCCAGCTACGAGCGCTTCCGGAGCGCACCTGCTCGCTCCGCCGAAGGAGCGCTCGCCTTCTATATCGACTTCTACGGGCCCAGCCAAAACGCGGCGGATGTGCACCTGCCGCGCGAAGACCCGGGTTTCGAGGGCCTACTCGACTACCTGCGAAGTGCCGCATTCCCCTCGCGGCAACTGCACCTGAATTGGCAGCGCTTGCCGCGCGCCGCAACCCTCGTCCGCTACCGAAGCGGCGAATACGCCGTGCTCACCTCCAACGGCGTTGGCGTGGCGTCGCTGTTTTCGCCCGTGCTCGCCGCGCCTCGCATACTGCAGACCCACGAGCTCCAAACTCTGATTGAACCGGTCGGAATCGTTCCCGCTAGCGCGTCCGACACGGCGGCGTCGACCGAGTGAGCCCGTGCTCCCCAATAGCTGGGTACTGCGCTGCCCTCGAAGCGCAGCGCAGTCCGAGGACACCAGGCCTTACTTCGCGCAGACGACCTGCGTCGTGACGGTGCAGCTGGCCGCGCATTGACACTGGTAACTGTCCGGAGCGTTCTTGACGAACGAGCTCACCATCAGCGCGCCGTTCCCGTTGCAGCCGCCGGCGATCGCCTTGTAGCCGCTCGGACACGCAGCGGTCACTGCGGCTGTTCCGGCGGTCGCGCTGCTGTTCGCCTGGGTGATGTTCGAAGCGATCGAGGTGACGGTCGTCGCGTTGTTGGCGTTGGTCGCGGTATTCGCGGCCGTGGCCGACGTCGCTGTGTCCGCGGTGGCCGCATGCGTCGCGTTAGTCGCGGTGGTCGCGGAGTCTGCCGCCGCGGCGTGATCCGCTTCCTTCGCGTGGAAGGCGAAGGGCACGCTGGTGATCGCCTGGCGTGGCGCCATCTCGGCATCCGTGCCGACCTTGACGCCTAGGTAGAGCGTCTTCGAGCCATCGAACAAGGTTGCACCAAAGGCCGTCGTCTCACCGAGGCGAGCCGAGAAGTAGCCCTGGTCGACAGTCACGGTTTGAGTTTCGGTCCAGAGCGCTGTGCCAGCGGTCGGAGCATCGTAGATGGTAAACACGAAGGCCACGTCCGCATCGACGCCGGCACCCGCCGAATCGAGCAAACGCCCTTGCTGAGTGAGCGAGGCCGGAATGGCCGCCGAGACGTTCGGCGCATAGCCGAGACCTGCACACGCCAACGCTGCCACAACCACGCCCCAATACTTAGTCATCTTCGACATCGCTCCTGCTCCACTGAAATTAGAAGGGGACCCGCTCGAAAGGAACCTGCGTCGACTCACGACTCAGATCCAAAAAGGCTACTTGACGGACACAGTCACGCCGCTCGCCAGCGTGTACTTCGCCGACCGCATCTGCGCGCTCTTGCCGAGCGCGGCCGCACTGCCAAGACCCTCACCGAGGGTCGCGATCATCTGGAAACTGGCGCTCTTGCAAGCGCCCGCTGCTGACGGGAACGCCGACGACACGTGATACATCGAGGGCGGGAGCTGCCCGCCTTCGCCGCCCGCGCCGCCAACAGCAGGCTCTCCGCCCGCGCCGCCGATGCCGGGTTCGCCGCCCATCGGTAGAGTCCCACCGGTGGTGGCGCCTGTGCCGGCCATGCCCATCCCGGCCTCGCCCATGGTTCCACCGGTGCCGGACGTTTTCCCACCAGTAGTACTGGTCTTGCCACCGCTCGACGTGGTGCCACCGCCGCCGCCCTTTGCGGCTGCGCCGCTGGCGCCGGCACTACTGCCGCCGCTCCCGGCGCTCGTCGAGTCGTCGCCGCCGCAGGCAGAGGCGAGTTGCAACGTCGTACCGGCAAGCAGCGCAATGCGCACTAGTTGCGAAGACAAATTCATAGCGACCGGACCATATGCTGCCTTCTCGCGAGTCTCAATCCCCTTTTCCCCTCGCGTCGCTGTTTTCCTATTGCGGAAGAAGGTGGGTGAACGTCGCACGCTGGCGCCGCGCGCAATGATCTACTCATCGCCCCAGCGCAAGAACCTAGAGCGACAGCCCCCCGCGAGCGAAGCGGAGACATTCTTGGTGTGGCGTTTTTACTCGCCGCGCTTCAAGACCACCGGCGCGGTGGGCTCTTTGGGCGAGGCTTCCGCGACGGCGGTTTTCGCTAAGGAGAGTCGCGGGTCGCCGATCGGTGCGATCTCGGAGAGCTCGGCGAGATGATGGCGCGCCTCCTCCGCAGCACCGAGCGCCGCGGTCAGCGTGACCAAGTTATAGCGCGCGTCGATGTGCCGCTTGTTCAGATGCAACACACGCAGAAAACCCTGCCGCGCGTCGTTGTACCGATCGCGCGCGCGACTCACGAGCGCGCTGTAAAACAGCGAATCTACGTCAGCTGCGTCTTCGCGGATCAGCGCTCCAAGCGCCACCTCGGCTTTGTCGAAGGCGCGCTCGTTCAGGAGCACGATGGCCTGAGCGCGGCGCGCGAAGCGGTTCGTGGGATCGCCCTTGGCGACCAGCTCCGCAGCCGCGCGCGCTTCGTCGTCGCGCCCCGCGGCCGCCAAGGCCTCCGCTCGCACGCCCGCAAGCTTCGCGCTCTTGCAGTCGGCGGGCGCCCGAGATGCGGCGTCGAACGCCTTGTCCGCGAAGCAGGCCGCAAGCAGCTCGAGCGCGCGCCGCTCGGCGCAGGCGCAGGCGGCCTCGCCGGGTTGGCACTCGGCGCCCGGCCGACGACGCTGAACGTGCGCCGCGGACGATGCAGCCGGCGACGCTTCGCGCTTTTGCGCTGGCGCCTTGCAACTCACGCTCGAAAAGAGCGACGCCACCAGCAAACCGCCCGCGACCCAGGCGGACTCTGTTCTCAGCATGCGCCGACGCTTATCACACTCAGAGACTGGTTCGAATGCGCCGACCCGTTTGAGCCGGTGCCGCGACGGGCTCCTTACTCTTCGCGGGGGCCCGCGGAGCGGGCGCCGGGGCTGCGCGGAGCGGCTTCACGGGGGCGACCGCCGCTCGCGGGGTCGGAGCCGCAGCCTCGACGTGGGGAGCCTCGGCCGACGCAGACGGGGCGCTCACTGCCGAAGCGGAGGGCTCGGGCGCGATGAGCGGTGCGGTCGCCGTCGTCGCTGGCACACTGGCCACGGGCGGCGTGCTCGGCGCTTCCAACGCAGTGGCGGCGGTCGCGCCCTGCTCGGGGGATTTCTTGCCACCCAATACGAAGAAGCCCGCGGCAGCCAATGCGGCGGCGCCCACGAGCGCGCCGATCACGATGCCACCAGCCTTTTTGGGCTTCTTGACGGGCTCGGCCGCCGTCGCGCTCTCGCCCGTCCAATTTCCAGGCGTCATGCCCAGCGCTCCGGGACGCGCAGCGAGCTCGGGGCCCGTCCCGAGCGGACGCTCCACGCCCTCAGCGGTGGCCTGGCCTGATGCGTGCTGATGCCATTGATCGAGCGCCGCCTGGAACTCTGCCGCCGTCTGGAAGCGCAGCGCGGGTTCGCGCGCCATGCCCTTCTTCACGATGGCGACGAGTTCGGGATCGAGATCCGGCACCAGCTCCTCGATGGGCTTCGGATCTTCGAGCACGATCTTGAACAGCAGCTGATTGAAGGTCTCGGCGTGAAACGGCACCTGCCCGGTCAGCGCTTCGTAGAGCACAATGCCCACGGCGTAGAGATCCACGCGGTGATCGAGATCGCGCGCGCCCTTGGCCTGCTCGGGCGCCATGTAATACGGCGTGCCCATCACTGAGCCCGTTCGCGTCATGCTGAGCTGCGCGTTGCTGCCGGAGAATTTGGAAATACCGAAGTCGAGCAGCTTCACGAAGTCCGCACTGCCCCGTCGACTGCGTAGCAGAAACACGTTGTCTGGCTTCAAATCGCGGTGCACGATGCCCGCGTTGTGGGCGGCAGAGAGCGCGTCGAGGAGCTGCCGCGCGATGGGGTAGAGCTCGTTAGCGCTCAGCTTGCCGCGCGAGCGAATGCGCTGGCTGAGGCTGTCCCCATCCATCAGCTCCATCACCATGTAGCGGTCGCCGCTCTGCAAGCTGCCTAGGTCCAGCACTTCGACGATGTGCTCGGAGCCGATGCGGCCCGCGGCTTGGGCCTCGCGTTCGAAGCGCGCCATGGTTTCGGCCATTTTGGCGACATCGGCGTGCAACACCTTGATCGCTACGCGACGGTGGATGCGGATGTTCTCACCTTCGTAGACTGCACCCATGCCGCCCTCACCAATCAGTCGCACGACGCGGTATTTGTCGTCGATCAGGTCGCCGGGGCTCAAAGACATGGCCCTAGGATTAGCACCGGCGCGCGCGCCCCGCCCAGGGCGTATGTAGGTCATGCGCTGAGTTCCGAGGGCTCCGCCCCCTGGGCGCGAACGTGAGCTGAGAAAACGCAGTGAAACCCGTACAGATGGCGGCCGGTCTTAGGATTTCGGCACAGGGGGCCGTTCGCCAAAAACGACCCTCTCACCTGGACCCCCACGAAAGTCACATGTCGCGTTTCCTCAAATTTGCCGCTCTCTTCGCGCTGTTCGGGCTACCGACAGCACGCGCGGAGACCGCTCCTCCTCTCAAAATCGGGATGTCCACGGCGCTCTCAGGTCCGGCCGAAGGCCTGGGCCGCGGCATTCGCGCGGGCGTCCAAGCTTACTTCGATCGTGTGAACCGAGCCGGAGGAGTCCACGGACAGCGCCTCGAGCTCATCGCGCTCGACGACCAATACGAACCGAGCAAGGCCGGACCCAACGTCCGCACGCTGATCGACAACGAGCACGTGCTCGCCGTCGTCGGCAACGTCGGCACGCCGACCG
>JAEUAF010000181.1 GCA_019695485.1 Sorangium sp. | reverse complement strand
ATGGTGTTCATGGACACCACCGCGACCATCCCGACGGGCGCGATGGCGGAGCGCTGGAAGTTCCTCTCGTTCGTGCTGTTCAGCTTCGTGATCTCGACGGTCATCTATCCGATCTATGCAAACTGGGTGTGGGGTGGCGGCTGGCTCGCGAACCTCGGCGCAAACTTCGGCCTCGGCCATGGTCACGTGGACTTCGCGGGAAGCTCGGTGGTGCACTTGACGGGCGGCGTGGCCGCACTCGTCGGCGCCAAGATCCTCGGGCCACGCATCGGCAAGTACAACAAGGACGGCTCGGCGAACCCGATCCCCGGTCACAACATCCCGATGGCGCTGCTTGGCACGTTCATCCTCGCCTTCGGTTGGTTCGGGTTCAACCCGGGTTCCACCTTGGCCGGGACCGACACGCGCATCGCCGTGGTTGCCGTCAACACGATGTTGGCCTCCGCGTCGGGCGCTGCGGCCTCCGGTGCCTACGTCTGGTTGCGATTCGGTAAGCCGGATCCGACCTGGCTCGCCAACGGCATGCTGGCCGGTCTCGTGGCGATCACCGCGCCTTGCGCCTTCATCGGCGCCCCCGAAGCGATCCTGGTCGGCGCGGTCGCTGGTGTGCTCGTGGTCATCTCGGCCATGTTCATCGAGCAGAAGCTGAAGATCGACGACCCAGTCGGCGCCTCCAGCGTTCACGGCACCTGCGGTGCGTGGGGCATTCTCGCGACCGGTCTCTTCGCCAACGGCAGCTACGGCGACGGCCTGAACGGCGTCCCGGGCAAAGTGACGGGCCTGTTCTTCGGCGACAGCAGCCAGTTCGTTGCGGAGTGCATCGGCATCGTCACGAACTTCGTCTATGTCGGCGCCATGACGGCGCTCGCACTCTTCGTGATCGGCAAGCTCGTGGGCAACCGCGTGTCGGCCGAGGACGAAATCGGTGGCCTCGATATCCCGGAGATGGGGCTCTTGGCGTACCCCGACGACGGCCCGGTGCACGGCGCAAGCAGCGTCGCCACGTCATCGACCGAGAAGTCTCCCGCGCTCATCGAACAGCGCGCGAGCTGAAGAGCCGCTTCCTCACCGTTGCCTCCCGGCACGGGAGGCGGCCCTCCCCCGATGGCTGCGCACGACTTCGACGCCGAGCGCAGCCATCGCTTTTTGAAGCGATCGCACTCGAACCTTGCGCCCCTTCGAAGAAACGAGAACGCTGATGTTCGGACAAATCATGGCTCGCCCTCTCCCGCGCCTCGCGGCACAATTCATCGTTCTAATTCCCACGCTGGCAGTGACGTTTTGGCTGCAGCACGCTGGCGTCGGCGTGTTCCCGCGTATGTTGGCGGGGCTCTCCGTCGGCATGATTCTCATCATGCTGGTCGCGCTCTGGCAGCGACGCGCAAGCTAGCTCGATCTGCTCCACTTTCGGGGCGACGCGGGAAACTCGTGCCGCCAGCTGCCGCCTATCCCCATGCATCCTTCTTTGAATCCGCATCCGGTTGCCGTCGTTCCATTCGCTCTGCTGTTACTCGCGATCGCCGTCCTGCCGCTCGCAGCGCCGGCGTTTTGGGAACACAACAAGAACAAGGCCATCGTCGCCGCCTTGCTCGCTCTGCCCATCGCCGGTTGGCTGCTGACGACGAACCCGGAGGCGCTGCTACATAGCGCCAGCGAGTACGTGTCGTTCCTTTTGCTTTTGGGTTCGCTGTTCGTCATTTCCGGTGGCATTCATCTGGAAGGCGATCTCAAGGCGACCCCGCTGCACAACGTGGGCTTGCTCTGCTTCGGTGGCATGCTCGCCAACGTGCTCGGCACGACCGGCGCGAGCATGCTGCTGATCCGCACTGTGCTGCGCACGAACTCGCAGCGCGAGAACGTCGAGCACTTGCCGTTCTTCTTCATCCTGGTGGTTTCGAATTGCGGCGGCCTGCTCACTCCGCTCGGTGACCCGCCGTTGTTTCTGGGTTACCTGCGCGGCGTGCCGTTCCTGTGGACGCTCAGGCTGTGGCCGGTCTGGCTGTTCGCCATGGCGTGGCTGCTCGGCGCGTTTTACTGGGTCGACCGCCGCGCCTACGCGCGCGAGACCCGGGCTCATCTCGAGCGCGATGCGAGCGAAGTGGTACCGCTGAGCCTGCTAGGATGGCGGAATATTCTGCTCCTATTGGGCGTCGTGGGCACCGTCCTCTTACCAAGCCCGTACCGAGAGCTGGGCATGTTGGGCCTCGCAGCGGCCTCCGTCGTGCTCGGCCCGAAGCAGGCGCGCACCCAAAATGAGTTCACTTTCGGCCCGATTCTGGAAGTGGCCATCCTATTCGCAGGGATTTTCGTGACCATGATCCCAGCGCTGGCCCTGCTCGAATTACACGGAAAAGCCCTGGGCGTCTCACGGCCGTGGCACTTTTTTCTGGCGAGCGGCTCGCTGTCGAGCGTGCTCGACAATGCGCCCACCTATTTGACCTTCCTCTCCGCCGCGCAAGGACTCGGACTGCCCGCGGATATCGTCGGCGTGCCGAGCGCCTATCTGGCTGCGATCAGCGTGGGCTCGGTGCTGATGGGCGCCAATACCTATATCGGCAACGGGCCGAACTTCATGGTCAAAGCGATTGCCGACGTCAGCGGATACCGCACCGCGTCGTTCGGACGGCACGCGCTCGGAGCCATACTCATGCTCTCCCCGATCTATGTGTTCGCGATTATCTGGCTCGCATTCGCGTTCTGAGGCCTGGTTTTCGCGGCAAATCGGCCACGATTCGGAACGAACGCTCTCCGAGCAGGCAACTTTGCGTCAGCGCGCTGACGATCGGAAGGCCGCAAGAGACCGTCACTAGCCTGACGCGCGGCCCGAGTCGATTTTCGCCGAAAGCCGCCGAGCCAACTGGCAACTTCGGACACGCGAGGTCGTATTGAACGACCAGAGCGGTCGGCGTATCGTGCCGGCTGAGGAGAAGGCTTATGAAGTCGGGCCAAGACGGCAGCGGGAACCAGAGTCGCCCACCGAGCACGATGCTTCCCCCAGCCTCGGAAATGGAAAGCTACACGTTCAAGACCGGCGGGGACGAAGAGGTCTTACTCTCGTTTCCTGTCTCTGCGTCGCCCACGCCGGTCGTGTTCAGCGCCGCAGAACGCGCGGTGGTGAGCGGCGTGTTGGCCGGTAAAACAGATGCGGAGATCGCGCGTGACCGCGGCAGCTCCTCGCGCAGTGTCGCGAAGCTGGTGCGCGCGCTGTGCTCGAAGCTGCGCGTCTCCGACCGCGATGAGCTGGCGCGCTATCTGGAACGCGATCCTGCACGCTTGAGCTTCGGTGGGCTGCGTGGCTCATTGAGCTTGGGCACGCTCGGGCGCGACTAAGAGCCACCCCCCGTCGAAGCGAGGCCGCCAAGGGACGCATTCAGGCGGCGTCAAAGCGACAGCCGTCGCACGAGCGCCGCGTGGAGCGTGGGGTTTCTATGCTCGAAGTGTCCGTCGTAGCCGGCATAGCCGAGTAGCAGGCCGAGGCACGCCGTGCCGAGCGCAAGCACGGCAAAGCTTGCAGCAAAGAGCCTGCGCGAGCGCGCCCGGCTCGCCGCCGCACACAGCGAAAACCCCGCCAGAATCCCGAGCAGAACGACGCCGTTACCAAAGTCACCGAGGTAGCGCATGGTCGCCAGGTAAAGCCCGAACACGGGCAATCCCGAGATGCTGCCGATGATTGCAAAACTCGCCGCGTAGTGAAGGTACGTGAGCCCGCGCGCGCCCAGCGGCCGCCAGAATCGGGAACAGGCCTGATAGGCCGCCATCGCAAGCCCAAGCGGAGCCAGCCACACGATCGGCACCGCCCTCAACAAGCCGACGACGGGCTCGTCGAGCAGGTAGCCTGCGGGACGCTCGTTCCACGCGTTGAGGATGACCCGCTCGACCCCGCGTGGCTGGTGCAGATACGGGAACACTCCCGACCAACGACCGGGCTCGAGGAAGTACGCGTACAGGTTCGAGGGCACGTATTTCAGCGCGACCCGATACTTCACGGTGGTGAGCTGAACCCCCGTGCCAAACTCCAACCAATCGTCGAAGCGAAGCTTGTTGTAGTAGAGCAAGAGGGCCACGCTGACCGCGAGCGGCACGCCAAACCAGAAGCCGTGTCGCGCGAAACGCCGCAAACCCGCGCCCCGGGTCGCCGCAGCCGCCGTCAAAGCCTCCGGTCCCGACGCGCGCAGCGCCACCACGAGCGTCGTCACGAACCACAGCGCGATCACGGCAAAGACCAAGCTGACGCGACAACCGAGGGCAATCCCCCAAGCGCCGCCGACAACCAAGCAACGCCACGCTGAGAGCGATCGGCTGCGCGCGACCCAAACCGCGTCGCACGCGAGACACAGGCCCAGCATGAGGAAGGCTCGCCCGCCAGAAATGGCCGCCTGATACACGCCCGGACTCGCGCTCAGGTGCAGCGCGGGGTTCGCGAGGCCAAACGCGAGGATGGCGAGCGCAACCAGGCCCGGGGACAGGCCCGGAAAGAGCCGATTTCGCAGGCGCTGAATGAGCACTGCGCCGCTCGCCAGCGAGAGCGAGAGGAACGCAAACACCAAGTACTGGTCACCAATCTCCCGCTCGATGTGCAGCGCGGCTTTGGCGATCGCCTGCAGCACGGCCGGCACCGGACCCCAGTAGAGGTAGTACTTTCCCTGGTAATAGCTCTCGTCAGCGATCCAAAGTGCCGCGTTCTTGGGATCGAAAGGGTTCGCTTGGCTTACGAGCTCCGGGGGCGGGAGCACCAGCAAATGTAGTTTTCCGGCGCGAAAGCCGGCGGATAGAAGGTCGTAGTCGTTCGTGTATTCCGGCCAGGGTCGCAGCGGATGCCCGACGGAGCCGACAAGCACGTAGAGGCATTCGACAATCAACGCTGCGAAGAGTGCGAGTAACGGGAGCCTGGCGACCCACCCCGAATGCGAACGCTTGCCCGCCGCCATCGACTTAAGGCTGTGCGCTGAACTCGTGCGGGGCAACGCGCTCGGTGCTTTCACGGCGGACGGCATTCAACGCCCCGTCACCCTACGACGCTGGTACGCTCGCGGTCGAGCATGCCGACCGAACAGACGCTTCCTCTCGCATTCCTACCAGGAGTCAGCGGCAAATCAGCGGTGTGGCGCCCGATCGCCGAACGGCTGGCGAAGCGTCGGCCGCCGGTTCTGGTCGACTACCCGGGGTTCGGAAGCGCCCCGCCGGATCCGCAACTTCGCTCGCTCGCCGATCTCGCGAGTGTCGTGCTGGCAGCGCTTCCAGCGCGCTGCGATCTCGCTGCGCTGTCGCTCGGTGGCGCGCTCGCGCTGCGCCTTGCCATCGACGCACCGGAGCGCATTCGTCGCTTGGTGCTGGTCACGACCTCCGGAGGAATCGAGATGTCACGCTTCGGTGCGGTCGACTTTCGAGCCGCCTTTCGCGCGCGGCACCCGGACGCACCAACCTACCTCCTCGATGACCGGACTGACCTGAGTCGGGAACTCGGGGCGCTGCAGGCGCCCACCTTGCTGGTGTTTGGGGACGCCGACTTGATCGCGCCCGTCGGCGCGGGCGAGTTCTTACGCGACCAGCTGCCCAATGCGAAGCTTGAAGTGATCGCGGGCGCCACGCACGATCTGGACGAAGAGCATCCCGACTTGCTCGCGAGCCTGATGGAAGCGCATCTGCGCAAGACCGATTGAACAGCCGCGCGACGAGCCTCTACTGCTTCACGCTCCGAAACAGATGACACGAACTGCAGCGCTCGCTGTCCGGGAAGTGGTCCTTGCGGTTCTGGTGGCAGGAGCGGCAGAGCTCGGCCTCGGGGGCGCGCTGCTTCTGGTGCGGCGCGTGACACGACTGACAGCGCGCGTGGCCGCTTTCGGCGTGTAGCCCCGGCAACTTCGGCTGCTCGTGACACGTCTTGCAGGGCGGCGGCGCAGCGATCCCCGCCGGACCGTGCGGGCGGTGGCAATTTTGGCAGCCGCCGGGCACGTCGTGATGCAGCGCCTGGGCTTTGTCTTGGTGGCAATTGGTGCAGGCGAAGCCCGTGATCAGCGTCGCGCGGTGCGGTTCGTGGCAGTTCGTGCAGGCTTGATGCCCGGTCGGGGCGCTGTGTTGTTCGGCCACGTGGCAGCTACCACAGGCTTTCTTCTGCGTGCCGCCATGGGGTTCGTGGCAGCTAAGACAGTCGGAATGCTCTTTCTTGATGGCCGCTTTGTCGTGATGACAACTGGTGCACGGTGCGAGCAGCGCTTCGGGATGGTGCGGTAAGCCGGCGTGGCAATTCGAACACTGCTGGTGCCCGCGGTTGTGACTGGCCGCGCCCACCTCGCCCGAATGGCAACGGGAGCAGAGCTCGCTGCCCGCGCTGCTGAGGTTGAAGTGGTGCGGCGCGTGGCAGTTCGAACAGGCATTGCCGCCGTGGAAGGCCTTGTCATTCGGGGCCTGTTGATGACAGCTGCTGCAAGGCCGAGCCTTGGGCGCGTTTGTCGTCGCCGGATGCGGATTGTGACACCCGGTGCACGGCGCCCCTTCGCGCACGCTCGGATGATCCGGGCGCTGTTGCGTGTGACAGTGAACGCACGCAGCCGCCGGCGTTCCGCGCACATCGTGGGGCGCATGGCAGCTCGTACATGTCTGGTGCGCGGCGACCCGCGTCCCGCCAAGCACGTTCAAATCCTCGTGGCAGGAACGACACTCGACCGCGACCTTGCCGTCCTCTCCGTGCGGACGATGACAGCCGAGACAGGAGGTGTGCCCATCCGAAAAGAGGGCGGTCTGCGGCACCAGCGGCTTCTTCTGATAGTGGCAGGTCGGACACGACGCCGTGGCGTCCTTGGCCAGGGCGTGCAGGTTCTTGTGGCAATCGCTGCAGATTTGCCCGGTAGTTTCGTTGCTCGGCCGATGAAACGTATGAACCTTTTGATGGCACTGCGAGCAGTCTGCTGGCGTCGCAAACGGGACTTGGTGCGGCCGGTGACAGCTCTTGCACTCGCCGCCGCGGTGAATCACGACCGCCGGAATCTGCCCTTGCGCCTGCGTGTGGCAGCGCAAGCATTCCCACGCAGCTGGGTCACGCGCGCCGTTCGCCTCGGTTTCGCCCGCGGCACCCCCGGCGCCGCCCGCGCCTTCCGTGTCGCTGCGCAAGGGTCGCAAAGATACGCCCGCGAGGCTCTCGTCAACACCCGCGTCGAGCAACGCTGCAGCGCCGACCTCGGCGGAAAAACCGTGACATGCGGTGCAGTCTGCCGCAAAGCGCGGCCCGAAGCGTCGACTTGCCTCGGCTCCTGCGTGGTCGATGTGCGACTCCGCTTCGTGACAAGTCTTGCAGGGTCCTGGGCTCGGGCTCTTGATCCGGTCACCAGACAAGTCGTGACACTTCGAGCAGGCAATCTTTTCGTCGACCACGTGCACGCGGTGACCGGGGGAATGCCGCGCTTCGCGCCATGAGCGCTGCACGTAGAGTCCACGTCCAGGCTTGTTGGCCGTATCGTTCTCGGGAGAGGACGCGCAAGCGATCACGACGATCACGCTCAGCACGAGCCAAAGCAGGAATGTCGTTCGGGAACCGCGCTCCACGTAGCTCACACTATCAAAACCCGGCGAGCGGGATAGTTCCGATCTCTGTCGGAAAACGCCGAGCACGAAGACGTCATGCCCTCCAATCCGTTGTTAGGAGAAATCCGCCGAACCGGCTGAGCGGCGGCTGACGAATGACCCTCATCATGTCCAAGGCCTTTGACAGGGCGGAACGCTGCGCTCTTGCGAGCCATCACGAGCCCCGGCAAGATGGCTGATACGTGCATCACTTGGGACTCCTGGCTTGGATCTGCTTGGCGTGCGCGGCCTTCGCCGGCGCCATCCTGATCACCTATCTCGTGCGTCGGCCGCCCTTCGACGTGCGCACCAAGCTCTCTCTGTTTTTCGGACTCGCGGTCTTCCCGGCGCTATCGGGGCTGTCGGGCACGGTGGCGGGGATCGAAACCACGGGCGAGCGAGAGTTCTGCGGCTCCTGCCACGTGATGCAGCTCCACTACCGGGACTCGAGCGATCCGAAGAGCCAGTCGCTCGCCGCGCGCCACGCCCGAAACCCGTATTTCGGGGATCGCAACTGCTACGTGTGCCACGCCGACTACGGCATGTTCGGCTTTCCTGTCACGAAGTTGAACGGGATGCGTCACGTCTACGAGTACTACATCGGCGGCTACCGCGCGATGACGCTCGAGCAAGCCATCCCCAAGATTCACCTCTACAAGCCCTACGACAACAACAACTGTCGTCAGTGTCACAGCGGCACGCTCGCCAACTGGAACAGGCTGCCCGATCATGTGTCACTCAAGCCAGAGCTCGGCAAAAATCAGGTGAGCTGTGTGAGCGCCGGCTGTC
>JAEUAF010000155.1 GCA_019695485.1 Sorangium sp. | reverse complement strand
CAGAAAGCCTGGCCGCGCTGCCGGTGCAGGCTCCTCCGCGGGCGCATCCTCCGCGAAAGCGGACCCGACCCAAGTCAGGACTGGACAGGAAACAAGCAGGAAAAGGCCGAGTCGTCTCACACGAAGTCTCATTTGATGTGGATCTGAATGGCGACGGGCGAACCGCGCCGATTGAGCGTCAAGTCCAGTTGGGGTGCCGTGCGCAGGCGCGCGTAGGCCTCGAGGGCCTTCTCCGGATTTGCGACGTTGAAATTGTTGATCGTCTCCAGGCGGTCCCCGTTCTGCAGACCGAACGCACCGAGCAGCGTGTCCGGGCGCACACCGAAGAGTCGAATCCCGACGACCTTGCCGTCTTTCGATTCCGGCACGATGCGCGCCGAGCGCATCAGGTCCGCCTGATTCTCGAGAACCTTGTCCACCACCGCCCGATCGACGTTGTATTCGGTGTCGCTGACCTTCTGGATCTTCGAGGCGATCTCGGGCGGCAGCGCTCCAGCCGCGCCCGCCGCAGGGGGCGGCGCAGCCGGCGTCGCGGCTGCAGCGGCCGCTGGCGCCGCGGGGGTCGCCTGAACTTTGAACAGCAGCACCTGACAGACTTGATTCGCGCTCGTGAGCCACACCGAAGGTGAGTTCTCGCGCGGATTGAAGCCGATGTAGGCCACTTGCTTGCCGCTCACTTCGTCCCCTACCCGACGCATGCGTGGGTGGGGCTCACCGTTGCCCTGCAGCGCCGCGACCGACCACAGTCGGTCGGTCGATTCGGTGATGATGAACGCCGCAACGCCGTCGCACGCAGGGGCCGTCAATGGATCGGATAGCTCGACCTTCTCGGGTGTGGGTAGCACCAGCGGCTCGAGCTTCCGATTCAAAGGGCCCGTCACCGAGTCGAACGGGTTCCGCTCGATGATCGCTTCAGCGCTGCGCGGTTCGCGCGGCGGCACTTGTGGCAAGGGAGCGGGCGCAGCGTGCGCACCCGACGCCGAGCCAGCCGGTGCCAGTAGCGCCGCACCAATCAGCTGCGTGGCGCCGGCCGCTTCGAAATAGGCGGACAGCGCCATGAGTCCGAGAACCACGACGAGGAAGTACTTCTTGAGCAGGGCGTCGAATGCCACGAGTCCGGAGGCGGTTTAAAGCCAGAGCCGTGCCAGCGGTCAAGCGCATAAACCCCGCGAGATTTCCCGGGAAATTTGAGGGTAGCCGCGAGCGTTGAGCGCCAACCTGGCACGGAAGGCCTGTTCAGGGCCCAAACCCTGACAACTTGTCAAAGCTGGCCCATACCCGGCCCACTGACCCAAATTCGACCAGGCGTTCAGCTGGACGAATCGTCAGGGCACTTGCCAGCTTGTCTCGGCCAATGCCAAAGTGTCTTGATGCTAGACGAATCGGCAGACTCCTCGCCCGGCGCTGACGAGGGCGAGTCACGCGCCCCAGGTGCGGACATTACGGTCCTGGTGGTCGACGACGAGGCAGGCAACTTGGCGTCGCTCGAGAAGATCTTCCAGCGCGACGGAATGCGCGCGTTCACTGCAGACAACGCACGCGCGGCGCTCGACATCGTGCGGCGCCATCGCGTGCAAGTCGTGCTGAGCGATCTGATGATGCCCGGCACGACCGGCCTCGAGCTGTTGCGGGCGCTGAAGGAAGTGTCTCCGGACATCGAGGTGGTGCTGATGACTGCTTACGGAACGGTGGAGACCGCCGTGCAGGCGATGCGCGAAGGCGCCTACGATTTCGTCGAGAAGCCGCTGAAGCGCGTGACGATCGTGAAGAGCGTTCGCAAAGCCGCCGAGCGCCACCTCTTGGTCGCGGAAAATCGCTCGCTGCGGCAGGAAATCCGCCTCCTCAAGCATCGCGACATCGTCGGACAGAGCCCCGCGTTGCGACGCGTGCTCGATGTCGCCACACAGGCCGCGCCCTCGACGGCCACCGTGCTGATCTTGGGTGAGAGCGGCACCGGCAAGGAGCTCATCGCTCGCTTCATCCACACCAAGAGTACGCGCGGCAATGGACCCTTCGTGGCCGTCAACTGCGCCGCGATTCCCGAGAGCATCCTCGAAGCAGAGCTGTTCGGTCACGAGCGCGGCGCGTTCACGGGCGCGACCGCCAAGCGCGAGGGGCGCTTCGCCCGTGCTCGGGGTGGCACGCTGTTCCTCGACGAGATCGGCGAGCTTAGCCCCGCCGTGCAAGTGAAGATCCTGCGCGTGCTGCAAGAGGGCGAGTACGAACCGGTCGGCGGTCGCACCGAGAAGTCGGACGCACGCATCGTCGCCGCCACCAACCGCGACCTCTTGGCCGAGGTGGAGGCCGGTCGTTTTCGCGAAGATCTGTACTACCGCCTCAACGTGATCGCGCTCACGGCGCCGCCGCTCAGGGCCCGGCGCGAAGATATCCCGCTCTTGGTCGACCACTTCCTGGGGGTCTATTGCAAGAAGAACGGGCGCGCGCGGCTCAGCGTGACGCCCGAGGTGCTGGCCAAGCTCGGCGACTATTCGTGGCCCGGCAACGTGCGCGAGCTCGAAAACGTGATCGAGCGCGCCGCGGTGCTCTGCCCGTCGGGCATGATCGGCATCGACGACTTACCCGAGGCGATCGCGGAAGCCACTACCCCCGCACCGAACGCGCTGAGCTTTCCGCTCGGCACGCCGCTCGCCGAGGTCGAAGCGCGTTTGATCCGCGAAACCATGAAGTACACGGGCGGCGACAAGTCGCTCGCCGCCCAGCTGCTCGGGATCTCGACGCGCACGATCTATCGAAAGCTCGGAGAAATGCCGTAACGTAGCCCTCGACAGTCGCGCCGTTTTCTGTTTGAACGGTGGCTTCGAAATGGATTGGCTTTGCCTGACGCACGAGGAGTGCTGCACCCACACCACGCGAAGTGGTACTGGCAGCCCTTGAAAAGAGCGCCCGGGGCAGCCGCCCTGGCGCTTGATTTGCGCTGAAATCGAAGCGGATGAACGAAGAGCTCGAGTTCGAAATCAACGCCGCAGAGAGCCCCGACAGCGACCGAGGTCCGACAGCCACGGGGCGCTTCCTGCCCCGGCTCGAGCTCTCGACCGAGCGCATGTGGGTGGCCGACGCCGAGGGGCAGGAGCGCGAAATCGAGGTCCCGGTGCTGGCCCTCACCTTCGATTACGCGGGCACCGAACTCCGCGCCAGCGACCGGCGGGAACGCTTCTTCGTCTCTCAGAACGGCGGGCTCGCTCTGGTCGCGCGCGATCGCGCGGGCGAGTCGCGGGCGCAGTGTCTGCTCGAGAGTTTTGGCGCGGTCGAGCTGTCGTGCGCGGAGGGCTACTGCCCTGCCCTCGATTCTCGCGCCGATTACCTCGTCCACGCGGACGGCAACGTGCATGCATTCTGCTCGTTCACCGCCTACGCCGTGCCTCAGCTGCGCGCCTTGGGCTGGCAAGTCGAGGTCGTGGACGGCTATCCGTATCGCGTCGTGTCGGACCAGGCGGCCTGGTACGCCGGCTTGGAGCCCGGCGACTCGGAGGAAGAGGGTGATTGGTTCAGCCTCGAACTCGGCGTCGAAATCGACGGCCGCCACGTGAACCTGCTGCCCGCCCTGATCGAGCTCATCGACGATTGTTCAGACGCCGACGGGCTAGAGTCCTTGCTGCGCATGCCCACGCGATTTCGGGTTATTCCCGTCGGCGATGGGCAGTACCTGCCGGTACCGCCGGAGCGCCTGCGTTCACTGCTGAAGGTGGTGCTCGAGCTCTATCGCGGCGAGCGTCTGGAGTCGGGCGCGCTCTGTATTCCGAAGAGCCGCACCGCCCTCGTGACGGATCTCGACGCAGCCTTCGCGGCCACAGGCTCGGAACTCGCGTGGCGCGGCGACTTGAACGCCTACGCGCGCGGACGCTCGCTGGCCACGCCGGCCCCGGCCACGCCCAAACCCTCGCAAGGGCTGAAGGCCGCGCTCAGACCTTATCAGGCCGAAGGCGTGGCCTGGTTGCAGCACCTGCGCGAACACGACGCCGGCGGCATTTTGGCGGACGACATGGGTCTCGGCAAAACGCTGCAGACCATCGCGCACCTGGTGATCGAAAGCGAATCCGGACGCATGCAGCGGCCAAGCCTGGTGGTGATGCCCAAGAGCTTGCTCGGCAACTGGCAGCGGGAGCTCGCCCGCTTCGCGCCCTCGCTGAGAGTGTGCACGGTCGCCGGCAATCGGCGCAGCGAGCGCCTGAAGGAGATCGACCAATCGGACGTCGTGCTCACCACGTATCCGATCCTGGTGCGGGACCTGCCGCAGATTTCGCCCCACGAGTTTCACTACGTCATTCTCGACGAGGCGCAGGCCATCAAGAACCCGAAGAGCTTGTCGTGCGGGGCGGTCAAGGCGCTCAACGCGCGCCATCATCTATGCCTGAGCGGCACCCCGGTCGAGAATCACTTGGGCGAGCTGTGGTCGCTCTTCGAATTCTTGATGCCGGGTTTCCTGGGGGACAGCGAGCGCTTCCGCGTCAAGTATCGAAACCCCATCGAACGCGCGGGAAACCAAGTGGTTTTGGACTCGCTGCGCCACGTGGTGAGCCCCTTCATCTTGCGACGCATGAAGGAGCACGTCGCCCGCGAGCTGCCGCCGAAGACGCAAATCGTACGCCCGGTCGAGCTCGAGGGCGATCAGCGCGAGCTCTATGAGAGCATCCGCGTCGCGGCCCACGGCGAGGTGCGCAGCCTGATCCGAAAGAAGGGCATCGCGGGCTCCACGATTCTGATCCTCGACGCGCTGATGAAGCTGCGTCAGGTCTGCTGCGATCCGCGCCTGGTGACCTCGCAGGCCGCCGCGCTGGTGCAGGCCTCCGCTAAATACGACTTGTTCTTCGAGTTGATGGGGCTGCAGCTCTCAGAGGGGCGCCGCGTGCTGGTCTTCTCGCAGTTCACGCGCATGCTCGCGCTGCTCTCGAAGGGCCTCACGGAGCGCGGGATTCCGTTCGTGGAACTCACCGGGATGACCCAGAACCGCCAGCGCGCCGTGGATCGCTTTCAGGAAGGCGAAGTCGACGTGTTCTTGATCAGCCTGAAGGCGGGCGGCACCGGACTCAACCTGACCCGCGCCGACACCGTGGTTCACTACGATCCGTGGTGGAACGCGGCCGCGCAATCGCAGGCCACCGATCGCGCGTATCGCATCGGGCAAACGCAGCCCGTCTTCGTTTACGACCTGATCGTGACGGGCAGCGTGGAAGAGCGCATGCTGCGCCTGCAACAAAAGAAATCCGAGCTCGCCCGCACGCTCCTCGGCGGTGGCGGTGGCGGCGGCGCCCTCAGCGAAGACGACGTCGAAGATTTGTTCGCCCCGCTCGCCGACTAGTGTCCTCCGTCGGACAAACGCCCCTGAACCTCCTGGGGCCCCGGCGGGGCGAGACCCCAGAAAGTTCTGAGGCTTTGCCGTGGCCTACTCATGA
>JAEUAF010000875.1 GCA_019695485.1 Sorangium sp. | reverse complement strand
ACACCGCGATCGTGGCGCTCACAGACTGAGTCGAGGTGGCGGCGGGCCAAGGCGAGCAACCGCTCGTTGCGCCGCCGGTACCTGTCGCACCGCCGCTGCTCGTTGCGCCACCTTTGGCGGTGCCGCCGCCGCTGCCCGTCGTGCCACCTTTAGCAGTGCTGCCGCCGCTGCCACTCGCGCCGCCCTTGGCCGTGCTGCCGCCACTGCCCGTCGTGCCGCCTTTGGCCGTCGCGCCAGCCGCAGAAGCGCCGCCCTGCGCGCTACCAGCGGCGGCCGTGGTGCCGCCAACCCCGCTCGAACCGCCGCGCACGGTCGTACCTCCGCTGCCGGCGCCTCCGCTCGCGGGCGTACCGCCATTCCCAGCACCGCCCGTCGCACCTCCAGAGGCCGAACTCATGCCGCCCGGAGCGCTGGCTCGACCGCCACTCGCGCTTCCCCCCTGAGCGCTTGCGCCACCGTCTTCACCGGGCGAAAGCGTGCCGTTGGACGCCGAACACGCCAGAGGCAGCACCAAACCCATGCGCAAGAGATGGGAGCGAATCGAAATAGTCATGGTTTACGCCTCCGAGCGCGTCTGCCGCCGGCAGCCAAAGCGGACACGAGCGCCTCTGCCCTTCCCAGTGTCGCGCGCGGCGCCGGACGGTCCGCTCCGGAACGCATTCCGCGCCCGGCGCAAATTGCCCGTCAGCTCGGATGACGTGGGGGATCGCGCATCGCGCCCGCGCGGCGTCGGACCTCGCTCAGCTACGTCGCAGTCCGCCGCAGGGCTGGGGTGGCCGCTGGAAGCGGGATCACGAAGGTCCAGGTGGCGCCCTTGCCGAGCGTCGATTGGACGTCGAGGCGCCCCTTGAGTGTCTCGACGCGTTGCTTCACCGCTGACAGGCCGACACCGCGGCCTGAGGTTTCCGTCACTTCTGCGCGCGTGGAAAAGCCCTGGTGACAGAGCGCGGCTACGAGATCGGCGTGGTTTCGCGCCGACAGGCCCAAGCTCTCGGCCTTCTTTTTTATCAGGTCCCAGTCGATGCCGCGACCGTCGTCGGCAATCTCGAGGCTGACGGAGTCTTTCTGCTGTGTCGCACGGAAGGTGACCCGACCGCGCACAGGCTTGCCCGCCGCCTCGCGCTCCTCGGGCGACTCGATGCCATGGTCGACCGCATTGCGCATCACGTGAACCAAGTCTGAAAACACCGCCCCGAAATAGGCTGGATCGAGGCGCGCGCTGCTCGGCTGCACCACCACTTCGAGCTCTCCCTTACCGAGACGCGCGGCGAGCGCTTGGGCTTGTTCCGCAAGGCGTCCGAGCGCGCGCGTCGCAGGCTCGAGTTTCCAGCCGAGCACGCGATCCACGGCTTCGCTCTGGCCCGCGCGCTGGAGCAGCTGAATGAGCGCGGCATGTTCGCTCTCGGGGACTTCGACCAGGCCCGTGTCGCTTGGCGAAAGCTCAGCCACGTGCTCACAGAGCTTGGTCCAGCGCTCTTGGAGCTCGGCCAGGGTCGTCGGCGACATGCTCTCTTCCGACGCGATTTCGTCCTCGAGCTGGTGGCAGAGCTTGGCCACGGCCGTGAGCCCCATCAAGGCGGCGTTGCCCTTCAGCGTGTGAAGCGCGCTCTTGAGCGCCGACGGCTGGCAATCGGGCGCGGAAATGGTCTTCAAGAGCGCACTGGCGTCGCGCTGAAAGGCCGTAAAACCGGCGCGGTCTTTCATCATGCGCCGAAACGCCTGCATCAGCTCGGCGCTCTCCGCCTCCTCGCGCTCGTGGAGCAGTCGACTCGTGACGTCAGCCACCACCACCAACACACTGTGCAGTCGCTCATCGCGCAGCAACGGCAAATAGCGAAAGTCGTAGGTCGCGTGCTCGCCGCTGAGCCGCTTCGGCAGCTGATCGATACTGAGCTCGAGTGGCAAGATATCGTCGACGAGCTGACCCCAACCCATCTCGAAGTTTTGGGCGAAGCTCGGCGAGCTCGCGCTCAGGTAGCGCCACAGCGTCTGCGCGCCCGCGGGTTTGCCGAACCACTGGTCGACGACAGCTGAGCGCTCCGTCGCCATGATGCCGTTCGGCGTCAGCGTGATGAGCCCCTGGTCGACGTTGTCGAGCACGGCGCGCATGTCTTCGTTGCGGCCGGCCAACGCCAGCGTGCGCTCGTGGACGCGCTGCTCGAGCGTGTGGTTCATGTCTTCGAGCTTCGCGTAGGAGCTCGTGAGCTCCCAAACCATGCGGTTGAACGAGAAGCCGAGCATCTCGAGCTCGTCGCCGGACTCGATCTTCACGCGCACGCTGCGATCGCCATCGGCGAGGTCGCTGGCAGCCCGGGTCAGGTCCTGCACCGGGCGCGTGATGCGCACCGCCTGCATGCGGCTCAGCAAGATGCCCATCAGCGTGGCCAGCGTGACGGACAGGCCAATCAGCTCGATCGAGCGGATCTTTTGGGCCTTCGAGTCCGCGGTGGCGGCCGCGATCGCTTGGCGCATGCGGCGCGTGGAAAGGCCGTAGCGCAGCGTGCCGAGCTGTTCGTGCTCCTCGCCGAACAGCGGCACCGAGACTTCCACCACTTCCTGGCCGAGCCGCTCCGCGCGTTGAAGCTTCTCGGCGGGGACGGAGAGCTCCTCTTGCTTGAAGCCGAGGGTCTTCCAGGCGTCCTTCGCCAGAGTAGCGCCCGCGGCCTCCTCTGCAGCGTGCACTCGAAAGGCGAGGGTCTCACCATCGGCGTGGGTGAAAAGTCCGTAGACCAGATCCGAGTCGTCGTTCACGGCGCGCGTGATCAAGGACTGCATGTCCAAAAAGGCGTTATCGAGTACCATGCCGCGCAGCGCGAGGGCATGGTTCTCCGTGAGGATCTTGCCCTTGCTGGCGATGCTCTGCTCGATGTCCCGCTCGATCTCGCGCAGACGTCGCTCCGAAGCGCGCGCGCTCAGAAAGAGCACGATCGTGAGCGTGGTCACGCCGATGAGGCTCGACACGACCAGCATCGTCAAAATGAACTTGCGGCGCAGCGTCGTCCGCTGCCGCGGCGGGACCATCGAGGGCCTCACCGATACGCGCGGCTTGATGGAAAGCTTCGGCACGATCGAGTGCGGCGCGACGGATAGCGCCGCTGGCGGAGTGGAGGGCTTCTGCGAATGAGACTTGGGCGCTTCCGAGTGCAGCATCGGTGATGCTACGAACGGCAGCTGTGGGCTTAGCCGAAGTCCTGCCCGCGCTTCCGCTGCGCGCTAGGTCGGGCAGAGTGGGACCCTGGGCGCCAAGCTCCCACTCTCCCGGGGCGCCGCGCGTTTACTTCCAGTTTATGGTGGCCCAGCCCTTGGCAGGCATATCGAACTGCAGCTTCTTCCCGCCCAGGGCGACAATCGACTTCTTCGCGGCTCCAGAATTGTAGATGACGGCCACGATGGTGCCGTCGGCGTTCTTGAAAGCCAGCGCGTCGCCGCCGCTCGTGCCAACGACCTTGGCGCCTGCGTCGACGTATTGGGAGACGTGACGAAACACGTAGTAAGTCGGCGTAATATTCAGCTTCTTCGCCGCGGTGTCGACCGTCAACAAGGCATTTTGAGCCCAGGGTCGCACCATATCCAAGCTCCGGCCCACAGTGTCGAGCACCATGTTCCACGCGGAGTACGAGTTGACGCCCTTCTTGATCCAATCTCGGATAAGGCCCCAGCTTTCGACGGCGTACGCGAAGTCATTCGGTGCCTTGCTCTGATCGGTCCCGGTCACCCACGGGTAGTTCCCGCATTTGTGTTCGGTCTGCCAAATAGCCAAGCTCTTGTCGAGGCTCAGGCTCGAGTACGTATCGAGCATGCCCCACTGCAAGCCGTAGCCCTTGACGAACGACTTGGCGGTGGCGTTGCCCATCACCGCTGAAATCACGTTGCCGTCCGTCGAGTTGTTGGACATCGTGCCGATGAAGATCTGAGCACTCACGCCGCGATCCTTGAAGGTGGGTCCCAGGTACGTTCCGATGAACTTGGCCATCAGCGCGCCCGTCCAAAGGCACGACGGATAATCCTGCGGATAGCCGGGCTCGTTCTGGGGGTGGATGGCTTCGATCTTGATGCCTTCTTTGCCGTACTCCTCCACGAACTTGGAGAGGTAGACGGCATACGCGCCGAGCACCGTCGCGTCGTCCTTCATGTTTCCGCGATCGTAGGCGTTGTTGTCTTTCATCCACGGCGGAGGCGTCCAAGGGCTGCCCCAGAAGTGGATGTCAGATCTGACCGCAATCGCCGCTTTGATATACGGAATGAGCTTGTCTCGGTCGCGCGCGATGGAGAAGTTCGCCAGCGTGGTGTCGTTGGCCATGTCATCGAGCGTGTAGCGGCTCGAGGCATAGTCGCTGGCGCCGATCGGAACTCGCCCGTAGAGGAATTTGGCACCGTCCGCCGTGTCGAACAAAAGCTTGATTGCCTTGTCCCTGTCGGCGGGGCTGAGCGCGGAGAGCGCCTCCCAGCCCTTCTCGTTGAAGGTGCCTCCAAAGCCACTAAAGTCCTGGGCCGCGGAGCTGTCGTTGACCGTCACATCCGCGGTGCCAGTGGTGACCTCGGTGATCGTCCCGGTCTGCCAGAACGCTTTGTCCGCGGAAGTGATGAGATTCGGTTCGCTGGACGTCGCCGCGCCCCCGCTCGTGGACACGCCGCCAGCGCCGGCCACCGCAGCGCCTCCGGCATTCCCCGAGCCGCCGTTGGCACTCACTCCCCCCGCGCCAGCAATACTCGTCGCCCCAGCTGCGCTGGAGCCGCCGACACCGACGGCCCCTGCCGCGCTCGTCACGCCTGCAGCGCCCGCCACAGTGCTAGTGCCCGCGACGCCCATTGCGCCGCCGCCAGCTGTGCCACCGACCCCGGTATTCGCCCCGGCGACAGACACGGAACCACCCGCCGACCCCGGCTGACTTCCGCCGGAGCCCGGCGCCGCGACTTGACCGCCAGTCGAGAGCGTCTGATTGCCGCCGCTGCCAGCGCTCGTGCCGCCACCGCTGCCCGCGGCGGAATTCGAGCCGGATGGCGAGCTACACGCCGTAAGCAATAATGCGAACCCAAGCTTGGCGGCGGATTCTCGTGCTGTGTTCATTGGGGCAGTCCTTTATCGTGCTCTTCGCGAAACTCGGCAGCTGCGCGGCGTGACCTTGGGGCTCCGCATTGCCGGGTTTGCGCCCAGGCAGTGCGAGGCGCACGCAGCTCCCACAAATCGCAACATCCCAGCCGCGATCCATCTCGAGGCTGGCGACGCGCGCGGCACTAGCCGCATTCGCGAACCTTCACATTCCCGAAGACCGAGCTATTGATCACGCCCGCGTCACCGCCCAGCGAGTTCGCATTTCTTGGCACCCGAACTCCCATTTCGTCGCGCAGCGCGCCCGAGCAGCCCGGGCCGGTCATGCGGCTGACCGTCCAACCTCGGGCCTCTGCCCAACGAACCCAAGCCCCGGCACGCCGGAGGGTGCCGCATCAGTCGCCGCCTTTGTCTTCGGCATCAGTCGCCGCCTTTGTCTTCGGCGTCAACACCGCCCTTGTCTTCGGCGTCAACACCGCCCACCGACTCGCCGTCATGGGGCTTGAGCTGGCAGAGCACGACAAACGCGCAATACACCTGCCGAGCCTCTTGTCCCCGCACGTGGCGAAGTTGCAGCGCGAAGACGACGAAGCTTGCGACACTAACGCCAAGAACCCAAGTCGTGACCAGAAGACACACGTGGCAGAACGCGAACGTCGAAGCGGCGACACAGAAGGACGTCGCCCAGAACAATCCATAAAACATGCGCGCGCGACCTTCGTGTTCTTGCAAGCGCAGAGTGAGCGCGGGACTCCCCTGAGCAACGAACGTCTTCCAATAGTCGAACGCCGCGTGGTGATAGTAGTCTCCACCGCGAGCGCTGGGAATCGGGCGCGAACCATCTAGCGAGCCTGACTTCACGAGCTCTTCGCGAAAACTCTCGAGCATCGGGCAGTAAGGGAACTCCGCCGCGTACAGCAGTCTAACGCGCGAAGGTTTCTGCTCGGACGCGCCCTGAGCGGAAGTGACTCGAGCGAATAGCGAAATGCACGCCCTACCGAGCTGCCCGGTCCAATTGTCCACCACGGAGACGGGGAGCGAGCGAATGACGCTGCCCGCCAGGTACGAGAGGATGAGGACGAGCAGCGCAGGATACCACTTCGGTTCGCTGTGAAGATGGCGATCGAGTAGCTGCCACAAGGCGGCGTCGCTGCGCGCGTGCCACGCGGCCCAGTTGAAACTAAACGAGCCGACCACCACGAGACCGGGCAGCAACACGCCAACGAGGTCGATGCTTCGTATTCGTCCTAGGGTCGATTCGAGCCCCATCTCGCTTCCTCCTGTATTTCACGAAACGCGAACTCACACTGAAACACAAAGCCGCGACATTCGCTTCATGCATGATTCGGATTTCGGTCACGCAGCCTGACCCACCCGCGGCGGGAACAGACGGGCGCGCGCCGGAGGCTCGAACTACGCGCGCACGGCGAGCGGAAATCGCACGACTTCGCAGCCGTCGATCGTGATGGAAAAGCGAGCGGCAACGACGGCATCTTGTGAGGCGCCGCCGGCCACGTCGTCGAGCGCACCATCGTCGAGCTCGCTCGCGTCGCGCGGCACGGACGCGGAACAGGCGGCCTTCAGCTCTTGCTGATTGAAGTCGAAGCCGAAACGCCCAGCGAGGATCACCAGCGCCTCGCCCGAGGCCCGCATATTGCGCGCCGTTCCCGAGCTCAACGCGCGAAGAGCAGCGCGCAGCGCCGGATCCTTGCCGATCTGTTCGAGGAATGCCTGTGCCGAAGCCTGACTCACGGGACTGTGGGCTAGGTCTAGCGTCGAAGCGACGAGCTCGCAAAGCTCCGGGCCGCGCCCGAGCCCTGCAGCGCGCTTCCACGCAGATTCGCCTGGAATTTGGGGCCGCCTCGCGTCAGCCGCCAAGGCTTGGAGGCGAGCTCACGACTTAGCGGCAAGCGCGGGCATTGGCCTTGGATGCGTCGGGAGGGGCCGCGTCCCTACGGAACGAGCGCCGCAAGGGCTGCGCGAACCCGGGCATGATCCCGCGGCGCGCTGCCATACGTGCCGCGAAACACCCGGTAAAACTGCGCATAGCTGCCAAAACCGGCACCGCGAGCGGCCCTCAACAAATTCTCCTCGCCCATGCCGACTAGCGCGCGAAAACGCTCGAGCCGCAGCTGATTGCGGTACTGAACCAGGGAAATGCCGAGTTCGGACTTGAACAAGCGCACCACGCGGCTGTTGCTGGTTCTTAGTGCGACCGCGATCTCCTTCCCGGACAGCGCGGGGTTCTTCGTGAGCATTTCGAGCGTCTTCTGCACGGTCGGCTGTCGCACGCTCGCCAGCAGATGCGGCGTCGGATTCTGTGGGCGTTCGACCCGAAAGACCTCGATCAAGTTGCCGAGCAGCGAGCACAGCATGGCCGCACGCGCCTGCTTGCCCTCATCGACGGGAGCCGCCGTCAGCCCGGTATCGTTGAACATCATCCCGACGCGAGCGCGGGCCGAGCGAATGGGCGTGCAGGCCACCCAACTGCGCCCCGCGACCTGCGTCGACGTCTCGCGCTGCACGACGATGGGGCAGCCGTCGAGCACGGTAAAGTGTTGCCCCTCGACCTCCGAACGGCGAAAGACGTCGTCGGCAGCGGCGCTGAATTCGAACATCACGTGATGCTCATCGACCAAGTTACCCTGCAGATCGCTGCCCCAAGTGCCGAGCATGTAGCGGCCCGTCTCGTCGAGCAAGAACACGCCGCATCGGGTAAAACCGATGTGCGAGCGCGCGAGTTCGACGGCGTGCCGCGCTGCAGCGTCCAAGCCGCTCGCGTTCATGAGGGTGTTGAACGCCGAGAGCAGCGACGACGCCTCCCCAGCGCCCGACGTGGAGGCGAGACGCGGGACTGGCCGAACCGGGTGAACCATCGCCGACCAGTCAACGGTGCGGCGCTGGCTCAGCATGCGCCTCCCCTTCGCTGTGCACCTGGCCAGAGGTCGGAGGGAAATTCGCGATAACGCGGCGCCAGCTCTGCTACCCGCATTTCGGACACTATTCTCCCTCGACCCGCTTCGCGCCACACAAAAAGCGCGTCCCCGCAAAGCGCCGGGCGAAACCCGAAGCCTCTCGGCGTCGCGCCGACGGTGCTCGCAACGAATTGCAAACGCGGCCCGCTGGACGCCAGCCGTTCGCTCATGCCGATAGGCGGCGCCAAGAACGCAACCATCGACTCTGAAACAACGCAACGCGACTCAATGCTTGCCTCGACTCCCGCGTTCGACGAGTAGCGCTGGCGGCGAGCGCAAGAGCTCCCGAGCTCCCGACGGGGCGATGAGTAATTGTTCGGCTGCCCAGCAAATCGAGTGAAGAATCGCGTGCACAAGGCTGCGCAGCCAAACATTGAAGCCCGAATTGCGGCAATGCACGAAGTCAACGGCTGAGTTTTGAACTTAGGCAAACGCCGAACACACAATGTTTCGGCTCGAGACGTCGTCTGAGTGTTGCTTAGTCTTCTTCTATAAGCCGCGGCTACGAACTCAGCCGGAAGACGTGGACAGCCGCGGCTGTCCTGAACTACTTTCGCCGGCCGCGAGAACTACCTGCGCGCGAACGCGCGGCTTCGCTAGCGCTGCAAGCATGCGCGACGGCCAAGCGCTGTTCGTGCGTTGGCAGCCACTCTTACGCCCAAATCTGCGTCCTCCTCAACCAAGCAATCTAGAGACGAGAAATCATGGAACGATCCACATCTTTACCCACTTGGTCGGATCTGTTTGGCGCGCCGGACACGAAGGAAGCAGACGCGGGGCGTTCGGTAACTTCTCCCGCTGCGTATCTGGCGGATCTACTGCAGCTGCTCGAGGATCGTTTTTCGGAATCGGATTTCTCGGTTCGGCGCCCAAACATCACGAAGAGCCTGCCGCTCAATGGCACGCAGAGCTTTTCGTTGGTCCGCCAGCTAGATCTGGTCAATCAGGTGCTCGCAGATCGCATCGCGACGCTCGCCAAGGCGCCAGCCGAAGATGTGTTGGCAGCCGCCGCTCATCCCTTCAGTTTGCCGTTCGAAGCCGAGCACGCGCGGCTCGGGCAGCTGCTGCTGTTGTTGCGGACCCCCTTCCGCGACATCCACAGCGCCTTCGTTCCGCAGCCGGATGTGGATATCTTGGCGCGGGAGCGGCTTGGTCTTTCACCCGCCCAGGCCGCCATCGTCGTCACAGATCGCACGAGCGACGGGGCAGCGCTCGCCGCCGCATATGGGTTGGCTGCCGGCGAAACCCTGGCCGACCTGTCGTCGCTCGAGCGCCTGCGTCGCGCGACGGAGCTCGATGGCCCGTCGCTACGCGCGCTGCTCTTCTCCCGCCTGAGCCAGAGTGCGGACCCAGCAGGCGGCTCGGAGCGCGACGCCGCGGGAGAGCTGTTCATTCACTATGGACTCGGCGGCTTCGTGACGCTCGACGCGGCGGAACAGCAGCTCGTGTGGAACGGCGCCACTCGGGTAATCCCCGACGCCTGGTTCGACCGCGTGCATCGGCTGCTCCGCCTCTCGCGCTGGACGGGCATCGAGCTCAGCTGCCTCGACCTCATTCTACGGGAACTCTGCGACCGGACCCTGGACACCCAGGCGCTGCGTCGCCTCGCGGTGCTGGTTGATCTCCGTGAGCGCACCGGCGCCGATCTCGAG
>JAEUAF010000862.1 GCA_019695485.1 Sorangium sp. | reverse complement strand
TTGTCCGTGCGCGACCTCGACGCCACTAGCGGCTTCGAAAACGAGGAGCCGGTGACGCGGCTCTGCGCCCGCGGGCTGTGTGACTTGAGGGCCGAGCTGGTCGACGTGCGGCACCCGTTGAGTCGCGACGTCGCGTACCGCGCTCTCGATCGCAGACGCCGCGTGCGCATGCATCACGCTTTGGGGGAGCACTTGGCCCGCACGCCGCTGGCGCGTGGCCTGACCGCCGCAGTCGTCGCGCGCCACTTCGCGCGCGGCAACGCCAAGAGCGAGGCAGCGAGCTACTATTTGGAGGCCGCCAACGCGGCGCGTTCGAGCTATCAGACGCCGCTCGCCAAGCGCTATTATCGGCGTACGCTGAGCTTGCTCCCCGAGGACGACTTGCGCTTGCTCGACGTGCACGAGGCGATGCAGTCGATCTGCCGAACGCAGGGGCGCTGGCGCGAGCGCCGCCTGCATTTGAGCAAGCTGCGCAAGCTGTCGCGCGCCAGCAAGAAGGCGTTCTGGGTGGCGACGGCGCTGCTCTCGACGGCCCAGTTCGAGCTCGACTCGGCGCGACTCGCCAAGGCGCTGTTCTCCGCGCAGCGCGCGGAGCAAGTCTCCGAGCGCGCCGAGAGCCCGATCCTGCTCGTCCAGGCGCGCATGCTAATCGCCGAGATTTTGCACGACATCGGCGACATGCAGGGCGCGTTGGCCGCCGCCGATCGCGCGCGCAAGACCGGTGACTCCGACGTCGTGCCTGCGCGCTTGCGTGCCGAGGTGTTGCGGCTGCGCGGCACACTGCTCAGGCGCGTGGGGCGCGTGCACGAGGCCATCGAGGCGCAAGCCGAGGCGGTTGCGGTGTTTCGCCAGGCCGGCGCGCGGCGCCTGGAGGCGCGCGCCAAGAACTCGCTCGCCTATGGGCTGCTGGTGCTAGGGCGCTTCGAGGATGGCATCGCGCTCGCGCTCGATGCCATCCGTATCGACCTCTCGATTGGCGGTCGCTTTCAGATCGCCAAGACCCTGAACACGATCGGCGAGTGCTACGCGAGCCTCGGTGATTTCGACCGCGGGCTCGCCTACATGCGCCGCGCGCGCGATGCCCACGAGCGCTACGGTGATCAAGACTCGCGCGCCGACACGCTGCTGTCGTTGGCGGAGATTTTGGTGGAGACAGGGGACGTCGCTGCGGCCGAGCCTCTCGTCGGAGACGCCGGGGCGCTCACCGCCGTCACCGGGAGCACCTACGATGGCGTGCACGAAAAGATCCTGCGCGCCGTGCTGGCGCGCATCGCGGGCGATCCGGCGCGCGCAGTGCTGCAGGCGTTCGACGCGCGGCAGGCCGCAGAAGCCCAGGCCTATGTAGCCTTTCACTTCTACGCGATGGCAATCGAGTCGTGCGCGCGCGTTGAGATGGGCGAGCAGCACACGGGCATTTTGCTAGCAACCACGGCGATGGGCGCCATCGAAACTCTACAAGGCTCCGAGTACGGTCTGCACACGCGCGCGCTCTGTTGGGAAGCGCTCAGCAAGGCGGGTTCCCCCCAGGCCGAAGAGGCCCGGCGGCGCGCGGCAGACTACGTCGCCAAGCTGCTGTCACACGTGCGCGATTCGGCGTTCCGCGAGACCTTCAGCAAGCGCCGCATGGTGCGCCAGATTTTGGAGCGCCCGCGCGGCGATCATCCGCCCCCGGCGCCGCCCGGTCTCTCCTGAGTTCGAGCAACCCGGAAACTGCGGCTGCCCGTAGCTTCCGGGATTGGCTCTCAGCGGCAGACGAACGCGATGTCGTCGACGAAGATGTCGTAGTCAGCGCCCTTGGCGTTCACTTGAAACTGCACGCCGTAGATCTTGGAGGCGTCGATGTGTGACGGGTGCGGCGCGCCCCAGCCCTCCATTTGTCGCATCTTGTCGAAGGGGATGACGTAGCGCTGCCATTCGGGTGTCAGATCGAGCTCGAATCCGAAATCGTTGAAGCACTCGCTGCACACGCCGCCGGCGGGATCGGTCTTGGTGTCCGGCACTTTGACGCGCACCTTGCCGGTGGAATTTGCACCGCGCTTGGCGAAGAAGGTGATGCCAGCGAACTTGGAGGCGTCATAGGCGCCTTTTGGATCCATGAAGTTGAAGGCCATCGCCGCGTAGACCACGTCGGCCGTGCCGAGCTTGCCTTTGACATTGGCCGCGTGTCCTGAATTGTTGGCGCCGCCGTCGACCATGGTGAAGGTGCCGCCCTGATCGCCCGCAGTGGGTGACACCGTGGAGCCCTCCTTGTCGACGAACGTGTACCAATACCCGCCGCGATCGCCGGCCGGCGAGATCTGGTTGTTGTTGTCTTCGGCGTCATCGATGACGCCCGTCGGGCCGCAGCTCACGAGCGCGTTCTCGTCCGCGCCGCCCGCGCCGTGGGTCGCGCCTTTGGGCGGCGGCCCAAAGCAGGCGTTGGCGAGCAGCGCTAGCGACAGCAGGCCGCACTCGGCAGCCAAGCGCGGTGAAATCGCTCCAATCTGCGGAAACGCGTGTCTCGAGTTGGAGTAGCGCGCGCGAAGCTGGGGCGTTGCGGGGTCCGATATGCGTGGCTTCATGGGGAGTGCTCCTGGAACTTGCGGTCTCGACACTAAAACCAGAGAATCGCCGCGATTTGAAAGGCGTTCTCGTCCGCGCCGAGCTTCGACGCACCGACTTGGTTGTTGTAGGGGTACTGCGTGGTGCGCGCCTTTGCGCCGTAGAAGTAGCGCGAATATTCGAACACCACTTGTTCGTGCGACACGAAGTTCGAGCGCACGACGACGCGTGGCGACAGCACCGAAAAAGAGTCCTCGGCGTCGTCCAGGTTGGGCTTCACGGCGTCGTAGCGCGCGCCGACACCAAGCCACGACAGCGGTACGTACGTGAGGTCGGCGCCCGCCTTCAGCTTGCCGTGATTGTACGCGGGGTCGATGGCCCCGCTGACCTTGTTGTACATGCCGTAGAGCGACGCCACGAGATCGGGCCCTTGGCCCCAGAACGGCTCCGGCGCGTATGCGGCCTGCGCAAAGCTGAAAACATGCTGAAAGAGCAGCGTATCGATCTTGCCCGTGGCGCGCTCCACGGTGCCAGGCGCCCCGAAGTAGTTATCGTGGAGCTGCCAACCATTGTAGGAGTGCAGCACCTCGACGGCGTCACCCAGGTAGTCTGCGTTGCGCGCGTCGAGGTGCGAGTAGCCGATGTAACCGTCGCCGATTGGCCCGCCGAGCAGCTTGATGTCGCCGCCCGTGATCGTGATCGCCGGGCTCGCCTGGGTGCTCGGTCGTCCGCCGAACGCGCTCCCCAAGTAAGAGCCGGCGCGCTCGTTGTCGTTCGCAAAGACGTGAATGTAGTGGCCGCCCACGAGCAACTTGCCCGCGAACACCGCGCCGACGTGCGCGTGGTGCACGAACGTCGACTCTTGCGGCACTTCACCGGGGTACGGGTTCCAACTCAAATTGTCGCGTGGCCCCATCGAGGCGCCGAAGAACGGCGTCGGTTCCAGCTTGCCGCCGAAGCCGTGCTCGAGCGCCAACGTGACGCCGCCCAAGTCGTACTCGAAGCGTAGCGTCTCGCCGACCACGTGCGTGCG
>JAEUAF010000803.1 GCA_019695485.1 Sorangium sp. | reverse complement strand
CGTCCAAACCCAACGCTCGCACGCACGGCGGGGCAAAGCGCGTCGGGACCTGACGCTGCAACGCCGCCCAACTCACTCCGAATCGGAGTCACTTTGCGCTTCGCCGTTCACTTCGCGCTTCGCCGTTCACTTCGCGGCACGCTGTTGCTGCATGGCGTGCGCGAGCGCTGCCTCGAGTTCGGCGATGCGCCGATCTTTCAGGGCGAGGGCTTCGGCCACGTCGGCCGCCTCGAAGCGCTGCGGAATGTGCTGCGGACAGTTCGCGTCCCAGGCCAGCACATCGATCAGGATGACGCGCTCGGGGTGCGCTGCGTAGTCGGCGGACACAAGCTCGGCCAAGAGCCGCGGATCGTCCTCGACCACGCGAGCAGTGCCCCAAATCTTGATACGGCGGCGCGTCGCATAGTCGATCAGAAACAGCTGCACCTTGGGGTTCTCACCCAAGTTGCCGGTCGAGATGTACTGGCGATTGCCGCGAAAGTCCGCAAACCCGAGGCGCGCTGGACCCAGCACGCGGAGGAAGCCCTTCGGCCCGCCGCGATGCTGGATATAGGGCTGACCGTCCGCACTGGCGGTCGCGAGGAAGAAGCTCGTCTGCTCGCCAATGAAGCCCGCGAGCTCCTCGCTGATCTCTGTTTCAAAGCCGCCATCACGCTCCATTCGCGCGTAGCTCGCACGCGAACCGTAGCGCGACTGGAGCGCCTTCACGCTCTGCGTGAACGCGATATCGCTCGCTGGTTTCTGAACAGCAGACATCTTCATCCTCCAGTCTAGCGGGCGCCTGAGCCCGATTGGCAGCTTGGTCTCCTTGGAACGGAAGCCGGCGCTCAGCCCGCCAGGGCGCGTATAGGTGCGTGATCCACCGCGGGAAAGTCCAGCTCCGTGGCGAGCGCCGTGTTGACGTAGTTGGTGAGCGTGTTGAGCGCGACATGAAGCACGATCTCGACGATCTGCGCGTGGTCGTAGCCGGCGCTGCTCAGCGCTTCGACGTCAGCCGCCGACACATGCCCGCGCGCTTCGACGAGCTTGGCAGCGAAGCGCAGCGCGGCTTGCGCCTTGGGATCCGCCGAAGACGCAGCGCGGTTCGCGCCGAGCTCCGCGTCGTCGAGCTTGGTCACAGCGCGCCCGAGGTAAGTGTGGGCCGCGAGGCAGTAGCCGCAGCCGTTGAGTTCCGCCACGACCAGCGCCAGGCGAGCCCGGGTGCGAGCGTCGAGCGCGCCTTTGCCAAGCGCCGCGTTGAGCCCCAGATAGCCTTCGAGCCCCGCCGGGCTATTGGCGATGATCCGGAACATGTTCGGCACACTGCCAAGCTGCTTGCCAACGGCCTCGAGCAGCGGGCGCGCGGCCGGGGGAGCGGTCTCAATCGAAGTTGCGGTCGGGATTCGTGACATGGCGTCGGTCAGTCCTTTCGAGGTGGGCAACGTCGCCTCACCCAAAGAACCTGCAGCGTTTCTCGAGACAGAACAATTGGAACAATTGACACTTCACTGTTTCACATTCAGAAATAATCAAATGGACCGCTTGGAAGCCATGGGCGTTTTCGTGGCCGTCGCCGAGCTCGGGGGCTTTGCGCCCGCCGCTCGGCGCTTGAAGCTATCGGCGCCGAGCGTGACGCGTCTGATCGCTGGCTTGGAAGATCGTTTGGGCACGCGCTTGCTGCAGCGCACCACGCGCTCAGTCGCGCTCACCGATGCAGGCGCGCGCTACCTCGAGCGCGCGCGGCGCATCTTGGCGGACGTCGCGGAGGCCGAAGGCGCCGCGCTGGCAGAGCGGACTCAGCCGATGGGGCGCTTCGTGATCGCTGCGCCGAATTTATTCGGGCGCCTGCACGTCGCGCCGCTGGTCTGCGAGTTTTTGGCGCGCTACCGCGCGGTGAGCGGTGAGCTCATCTTGTCAGACCGCGTCAGCAACCTGATCGAGGAAGGCATCGACCTCGCCGTACGCATCGGCGTGCTGGAGGATTCGACGTACGCAGCCCGCAGCGTCGGCGCCACGCGCCGCGTCGTAGTCGCTGCGCCACAATACCTTGCGCGCCGCAAAACACCGCGCACGCCCGCCGACCTGGCACAGCACGACCTGATTCAATTCACGGCCATGAGCCCGAGCGCAGAGTGGCGCTTCGCCGGAGAGAAGAGCCAGAGCCGCGTCGCGTTCGTACCCAAATTCGTGACCAATAGCGCCGACGCGGCCATTGGCCACGCCGAGCGCGGCGGTGGCCTGAGCATGGTGCTCGCGTATCAGGTGGTGGACGCGCTGCGCACAGGGCGCCTCAGGATCGTGCTACCCGAATGGGAGCCGCCGCCGTTGCCGATTCATCTCGTGTACCCGAGCACGCGCCTGGTGTCCGCGAAAGTGCGCGCCTTCGTGGATTTGGTGAGCTCGACCCGCGACTGGCGCTTCGTGGAGCTCACTCAGTCGAAGGGCGGCAGTCCACGCGCCGCGAAGCCCGGCCGAGGCGCGCCGTCGGGGCGCGCTTGACGTAAATCCTGAAATCGTCGATTGAGCCAAGGTGACGGCGACTGCTTCTTCTCGACGCATCGTGCTCGCGAGCCTGGTCGGCACGGCGGTCGAGTTCTACGACTTTTACATCTATGCGACGGCAGCGTCGCTCGTGTTTGGGCCGCTGTTTTTTCCGGCCGCCTCCGCCTCCGCACAGCTGCTCAGCGCGTACGCAACGTTCAGCATCGCCTTCATCGCGCGACCGCTCGGCGCCAGCGTGTTCGGCCATTTCGGCGACCGCATCGGCCGCAAGTCGACGTTGGTGGCGTCACTGCTGGTGATGGGCGGCTCGACCATGGCCATCGCGTTTCTACCGACTTACCGGAGCGCGGGCTGGCTCGCGCCGCTGCTCTTGTGCCTGTTGCGCTTCGGGCAGGGCTTTGGGCTGGGCGGCGAGTGGGGCGGCGCCGCGCTGCTCGCCGTAGAGAACGCGCCAGCGGGCTATCGCGCGCGCTTCGGGATGTTCCCGCAGCTCGGTGCGCCGGTAGGCTTCATCGCCTCGAACGGCGTGTTCTTGCTATTGGGCGTCACGCTCGATCGCGATAGCTTTCAGAGCTGGGGTTGGCGTCTACCGTTTCTCGGGAGTGCGCTGTTGGTCGGCGTTGGGCTCTGGGTGCGGCTCAAGATCACGGAAACGCCAGCCTTCGCCGAGGCCGTCCGCCACGCGCCGCCGCCGCGCGTGCCGCTCGCGGAAGTGTTCCGGAGCCACGCGCGCAGCGTGATCGCGGCACTCTTCGCGGTAGTGGCGTGTTACGCGATCTTCTACATCTGCACGGCGTTCGCGCTCGGCTACGGCACGACCACGCTCGGCTACCCGCGCGAGCGCTTTCTCGGCGTGCAAATGGTCGCCATCCTGTTCATGGCCGCGGGCATCGTCGCCGCGGGCTACCTCTCGGATCGCTTTAGTCCGCGCGCCGTCTTGATCGGCGGCTGCGTCGGCGCCTTGCCGGCGGGCTTCCTTTTGGCACCCCTGCTCGGCAGCGGAAGCCTGCTCGGCGTCGGCGCATTTCTCTCACTC
>JAEUAF010000738.1 GCA_019695485.1 Sorangium sp. | reverse complement strand
GATGCGCATCTGACAAGCGCGCTCGGCGCGCCGGGATTTTCCGCGCGCCGAGCGCGCTTGTCAGATGCGCATCCGTTGCTACCCTCCCGAGCGGTCCGAAGAGTCTGAATTCTCAGGCGGTTTCACGGAGTCGGCTAGCATGAAACGTTTTGTCGCTGCGCCCTTGCTACTCGTGTTCGGGCTGCTGGTTCCCGGGTGCCCCATCTACGGAAGCGATGGCGGCTGCGCGACGGATTCGGATTGTCCAGACAGCTATCTCTGTGACGACCTCGTGGGCTCGTGCCGCCCGAACAACTGTGCGTCGCCCAGCGATTGCCCCAGCAACCAGACCTGTTCGCGCGCCGGCAGCTGCCGCGCCGGTGACTGCAGTTGGGCGGACATCGGCTGCGTCGCGGGCTTCGTCTGTTCGAGCCGCACCGGGACCTGGGAATGCTTGCGGTCCGGCGCGGCCGGCGGCGAGTCCGCTGGCGGAGCAGCCGGTAGCAATGCGGGTGGCGCCTCAGGCAACGCCAGCGCTGGGTCTGCAGGCAGCGGTGAGATGTCGGGTGGCAGCCCAAACACCGCCTCCGGCGGCAGCGGCGGCGCTATTTGATGACGCGCAGGTAGGGCGGCAATTCGCGCCGCCGTTTCGACGCGCTGGTCCCGGCGGCCCCTGCGTCTGACTCTTGCCCCGCGCTGGCTGCGGCTGGCTCGGGTCGCACGCGCGCCGCAAGCTCACGCGGCGGCGTGCGCGTCGCCGTTTTTGTCACCTTGACGGCCTCGGGAGCGCCTGCCTCGACCGCCGCAGCCTTCTTCGGCTTGCGAGCCCGCTTCTTCTTGGTGGGCTTGGCCGCCTCGGGAGCGGCCTCGGGTTCGGGGGTGCTTTCGGCGCTCACGGCACGCAGCTTCGGCGCCGCGGTGTCCTTCTTCGGCTGCTGTTGAGCGGCCTGGGCCGCCACTTCCTTGGGCACATCTTCCGGCCACACCATGCCGCGGCCGTGATCGCCGACGAGCGCGAACACGGCTTCCCACGGAATCCAGCAAAAGTGCGGCTGCCGATTGAAGCTCAGCGTGCACGAAATGCCCTCGTCCGTCACCTCGAGGTCGGGGATAGGGACGACCATGTTCAAGCCCACTTGCAGCACTAGTTGGGGCTGTTTCTTGAACCAAGGCGGCACCCGGACGGGCTCAGCGCGCGGATCGAGATGAATGAACAGGGTCGACTGTTCCAGGAGCGCGATCGCTACTTCCTTTTTCGGGGGCAGCCGAGGCGGAGCGGCCATTCCCTTGCTCAATAGCGCCACCGGGCCCGGAAGGCCAGACCCCCAGGCATCTCAGGCTCGCGGGCAGGAAGGGGAAGCTTCGTTTTGGATTTCCCGTAGAATGGCGGAGACCGCTTCGCTGCCCGGACTGCGCCCATGAAAAAAGCCTTTCTAAAGACCTTCGCCTTGCCCGCCTTCTTCTTCGTTTTCGGCGCCGCGCGGCCCGCCCACGCGGGGCTCTCGGCCTGTGGAGACATCAATGTGGAGGCGAGCAGCACGTGCGAAGTGCAGACGGGCGTCAGCTGCAGCGCCAACTGTACGCCTGTGCACTTCGAGGCCGCCTGCTCCGCCGAGCTCGATGTGAGCTGCCAGGGCGAGTGCTCGGCGAGCGCGAGCCTCGACTGCAGCGCGAGCTGCCAGGCGGATTGCCAAGCCACCTGCATGGTCGACCCGCCCAAGCTCGATTGCACGGCCCAGTGCAACGCTCAGGCGGACGCGGAGTGCAGCGGGCAGTGCAGCTCCTCAGCTAACAAGTCGCAGTGCCAGGCCGCCTGCAAAGCCAGCTTCTCGGCCGACTGCAGCGCGAGTTGCAAGGCGACGCCGGGAAGCGCCAACTGTCAGGCCAAGTGCCAGGCCTCGTGTCAGGGCTCCTGCCATGCCCAGGCTAACGCCAGCTGTCAGATCAATTGCCAGACCAAGGCCTACGCAGGCTGCACCGCGAACCTTCAAGGGCATTGCGACGTCGATTGCAGCTCGACCGGCGACGGCGCAGTCATCTGCAACAATCAATACGTCGACCACGGCGGCAACCTGCAATCGTGCATCGACGCGCTCAAAGCCATCAATGTCACTGTGTCGGGCAGCGCTCAAGGCAGCTGCACGAACGGCACCTGCCAGGGAACCGCGGAGGGCTCCGCCTCCTGCGCGCTATCCCCGAACGGCGCGAGCAGCAGCGGTACCGGGGGTGCTCTGGTTGCGCTCACGCTCGGGCTCGGCTTCGTCACGCGCCGCCGTCGCCGCGCCTGAGCTTCGCTAAAACCGCTGACGCGCCGGGCGCTGGGCCATCTTCGTGGGTGAGCCATTGTCGTAGTACACGAACAAAATCGCGTACTGGCCCCACGCGCCGCCCGGCGCTCGATAGTGCGTAATGCCCACCTGGAGTTCGGTCACGCTCGCCGCCAACAACGCTTCCGGCAAGCTGAGGTGTTGCAGGTCGTTGGTTTCGAGCACGTAGCCACCGACACCGCGCTTTTGCTCGTCCGCGACGCGCGCGAGCGCGTCTTGCAGGGCGTTGTCGCTCTGTTGCTGGTTTACGGCGATGCGCGCTAGGGCCGCTTGCAGCGCCGAGCCAGTTGGCAAGCGCCGCGCTGGGGCGAGCCCGCGGGCTTGTCGCATCTTCGAGAGCTCTTCGAATACCGCGCTCTCGTCGGCGCGATGGTCCTGCGACTCGAAGAACGCGTAAGTCGTGATCAGGGTCATCACACCGGAAGGTGCGAGATCGCCGCTGCCAATCGCGATGCGCGTCATGCCGGGCTCCATCAACACCCAGCGCCCGAACGGGCTCGACAGTGCGTCGCTCAGGAAATAGCCGGGGTTATGCGAGCTCTCTTGCGTGCCGGAGTAAATGCTGCCCGTGCGAATCAGACCCTTCACGTCCCAGCCCGCCAACAGCCCGAGCCCGATTTCGTCCATGATCGCCGCGTTGCCGGCGAACGAGCTTTCGAAGAAGTGCGGCACCAGCTTCTCGTTCGTGTGAGATTGGTCGACCTCGAGCTCCAGCGGCCTGAGCCCGGCCTGCGCGCGCGCGCGATTCAGCCCGTCGAAGACCGCACGTTGAAACGTCGGCCCATTCGTCGCGGCCGGCGTCGCTCCGTATAGCGAACCTTGGTAGGTGAGGTTCGCGTCCGCGGCGCGGCTCACGAACGCGCGCGCGCCCACGTGCCAAAACACTTCGTTCGGCTTCCCAGTAGCGATCTCGATCTCGGCCTGTGCATCGCTCTCCGCGACGGGACACGAAAAGCGAAAACGGGGCAGTTTGAAGCGCCGATCGGGCTCGCAAACCCTCACGCCGTACAAGCCATCGGTAACGAAGCCCGAGACGAGACCAATTTCTTGCGGAACGTCGCCCTCCAACGTCACGCTGTTGCCGTCGATGTGCGGGGAGAACGCCTTTAGCCGCGCCCCCGGGACGCCCGTGAACGCCACCAAGGTGGCCCGTCCATTTGCGCGCGCATAGCCGAGGCCCACCTCGCTCTGTCCGTTCTTGAGCAGCTCGTCGACCAACTCCTTGGCGGCCTTTTGAAGATTGCTCTCGAGCGCCGCGTCGGGAGTCTGATCGGGCACGTCCGTCGAAAGCGTCTGAATGGCCGCAGCCGCGAGCGAGCTGCCGCAGCGGGCAACGAGAAAGCGGCGCAGCCCATCGTCTGGATAGGCGGCGTTTTGCACGTAGAAGCGAGCCGCCTCTTGAGCCGCGCAACGCAGCGCAGCAGACGGACGCGCAGCAGAGTGCCG
>JAEUAF010000536.1 GCA_019695485.1 Sorangium sp. | reverse complement strand
TTCGAAAGGCGTGTTCACTGCCGGTCTTCGCTGGGCAGCGCTTTCCGATGAAGATCCTTCTTGCCGACGACGAACCGATAGCCCGCACCATGCTCGAGCATTGGCTGTCGGGCTGGGGGTACACCGTGGTTCCGGTGAAGGACGGCGAGGCGGCGCTCAAGGCGCTGAAGGCGGACCCAGAGATCCGGCTGGCGGTGGTCGACTGGGTGATGCCTAAGGTCGATGGCTTGGGCGTGTGCCGCGCTATCCGCAGTGGGCCGAACGAGCCCTACATCTATGTGCTCTTGCTGACAGCCCGCGACAACAAGGCGGACATCGTCGAAGGGCTCGACGCGGGCGCGGACGACTACTTGGTCAAGCCCTGCAATCCGCTGGAGCTGAAGGTGCGGCTCCGCGCGGGGCGTCGGGTGGTCGAGCTTCAGGAGCAGCTCGTGAGCGCGCGCGAGTCGCTGCGCTACGAAGCCATGCATGACGCCTTGACAACGCTTCTGAACCGACGCGCAGTGCTCGACCAGCTCGACCGCGAGCTCTTGCGCTCAGCGCGGCGTGGTGCGCCCGTCGCGGTCATGATGGGTGACCTCGATCACTTCAAGTTGGTCAATGACGGATACGGTCACGCTGCGGGTGACGCCGTCCTGCGCGAAACAGCTCGCCGCATGAAAGCCTGCGTTCGGGCCTACGATTCGCTCGGGCGTGTCGGCGGAGAAGAGTTCTTGGCTGTGTTGCCGGAGTGCTCGGCTTCCGTCGCCTACTCCGTTGCCGAGCGCCTCGGAAATGTGCTGTCGCAGGCGCCCGTCGTGACGCCCGCGGGCCAAGTTCCGGTGACTATCAGCGTGGGCGTGGCGTCCACGGAACAGTTTCCGGGCGCGAGCGCCGAAGAGTTGGTGCGTGCCGCGGACCTGGCGCTCTATCGCGCGAAACACTCCGGGCGAGCGCGTGCCTGTCTGGCGCAAGGACAGGACTTCGCCGTGCGTCGCAGCGGCGAGCACCCGGGGCTCGTGACCCTCGTGCCTCAGCCGAGTGCGTCCTCGACCTGAGCGTTTCCGCTAGCCACTTCGTTCAGGCTGCGCCGGTATGGCGGCGCGCGCAGGAACCTGATAACGGAATGGCCGTGAGCACCCAACAAAAGCTTTTCATCGAAGACATCGATCCGTCCAACCTTCGCGTCATCGTGCGCGTCGACTTCAACGTCCCTTTGAAGGACGGCGTCGTCGAGAGCGACAAGCGCTTGAAAGAGTCGTTGCCGACCATCAAGTACCTGCGCGAAAAGGGGGCGAAAGTCATTCTCATGTCGCACCTCGGCCGCCCCGACGGCAAGCGCGTTCCCGACATGAGCCTCGAGCCCGTGGCCAAGGCGCTCAGCGGTTTACTCGGCGCGCCCGTCAAGTTCGCCAGTGACTGCATTGGTGAACCCGCGAAGACTGCGGTGGCTGGGCTCAGCGCTGGTGACGTTCTGCTGCTCGAGAATCTGCGCTTCCACGCCGAGGAGGAGCAGAACGACCCGGCATTTGCCAAACAGCTCGCCGAACTCGCCGACGTGTACGTCAACGATGCGTTCGGTAGCGCTCATCGCGCCCATGCTTCTACGGAAGGCATCACCAAGTTCACGTCCAAGGCGGTCGCCGGCTACCTCATGAAGAAGGAGCTCGACTACTTGGGTCAGGCTTTCGGGAACCCCACTCGGCCGTTCGTGGCCATCATCGGTGGCTCCAAGATTTCCAGCAAAATTGACGTCATCAAGGTGCTCTTGCCGCGCGTCGACCACCTGATTCTCGGTGGCGGCATGACCTTCACGTTCATGAAAGCCCAGGGCCTCGAGATCGGAAAGTCGATCTTCGAAGCCGACAAGATCGAGTTTGCGCGTGGCTTGTTGGCGGAGGCCGGTGGCAAGCTGGTGCTGCCGGACGACTTCGTCGTCACCGAGAAGCTGGACTTCAAGGCGCGAACCGTCGGTGCGATCAAGACTGTCGGCAAAGACCAGATCCCGAGCGACTGGGAAGCCTGTGACATCGGGCCGCAGTCGATTCAAAAGTTCGAGAAGATCTTGGTGGGCGCCAAGACCGTTCTCTGGAATGGCCCCGTCGGCGTGTTCGAGATCGATGCGACAGCGAAGGGCACCATCGCCATCGCGGAGGCCTTGGCGCGCGCGACCGCGGCTGGAGCGACCACGATCGTCGGTGGCGGAGACTCTGCGTCGGCTGCCAAGAAGGCGGGCGTCGCCAGCAAAGTGTCGCACGTGTCCACCGGCGGTGGCGCCTCGCTCGAGTACCTCGAGGGCAAGGTGCTGCCCGGGGTCGCTGCGCTCAACAATAAGTGAGCTAGCGCTCGGGTCACGCCCTGAAAAGTCTCGGCCGTGGTGGTCTTAGCCGCGGCCGAGGCGAAGCGTGGCTTACGAGGCTCGGGGCGACACAAAG
>JAEUAF010000339.1 GCA_019695485.1 Sorangium sp. | reverse complement strand
CACCCCGCGGCGCTTCAGAGCTCGGCGCAAGAGCGCGCGCGTGAGCCAGGAGAAACCATAGCTCAGCACGACGACGATCACGACGGTAGCGACCGTAATCGGAGTCACGACGCTATTTCCGACCTTGAAAAGCTCGGTACTTAGAATCGAAGTCACTCCGCGTTCCACAGGGTTCGACATAAGCTACGCATAGCGGCTCCCGGCCGAGGCATAAAGATCTGCCAAATGGCGCGTCGAAATGCGCGCGCAACGCTCGGCGCTGCCGGTCAGAACGCGCGATTGCTCGGCTCAGCCGCCGTGACCGGGGCCGACGATGTGCGAAAAGGCCGCGCTCGCCGTCCAATCGCTCTTCACGTGCGGCGGGTGATGACACTTTGCAGCGCAAAGCGTGATCTCGGGCTTCGACACGATGAGCTTCGAATCCGACGGGTCAGCCAGATGGCGCGAAGCCGGACCATGACAGACCTCGCACTGCACGTCCTTGAGCTCGTCGACGTGCGTGACCGTCGAACCCCCGGCTTGCTCGTAGCCCGTCACGTGGCAGCCCACGCAGTCGAGATTGAACTCCTTGAACTGCCGGGAGAGTGACACGTAGGCCGCCGCGTGACGCGTGGTTTTCCAGAACGCAAATTCGCTCTTGTGACAGCTCGCGCACTTTTCGGCGCCCACGAACGCGCTCTGACCGGCGGCGACGTCCTTCGGACGCTTGTCCTTGAAGGCGTCGCGGTTGTAGTCGTTGACGCGCTTGTAATAGTCGCTGAGCCGCGCCTGAACCTTTGGGTCGACTCCCAGCTTTTCGCGCACTTCGACCAGCTCAGCGCGAAAGTAGCTACCCGCTGGCAGCTGATCGCGCTGTCCGAGCGCGCGCAAATCCGCTTGCAAACGAGCCAAATCCGCGCGCCGGGCGCCAATGTCGGCCGCAGTCGCGGAGCCTGCCTGTTCGGCCACCGAGATCCTGTGCTCGAGCTCCGCAATGCGAGTCGCGAGCTCACGACGTCGCTCACCCGCCGCGTCGGCGTTCGCGAACACGAACGTCTGGTCCCTCACGAAGAAGTCGACCACGTAGAACGCCTGTAGGTGATTGGGCGCTTCGACGACCAGCGTGTGGCCGACCTCGCTCGGCGGCGACGGTGCATCGTTGGCGTCGCCCTCGTCCGAGCTCTTGCCGACGAGCATGAGCTGAAACTCCGGCACGAGCTCCGCCAAACGCATCGCTTCACCGCGCGGCAAGGCAACTAGCGCAACCTTCAGTTGAGCTCCCTGCTGTCCGAGCTCATGCGCGGCGGCGCGCAGCGCAACCAACGAATCCTCCGCGTGCACCGCCTCCGGCAGCTCACCAAGGTGCTTCGGCACGCTGACTCCGGCGAGCCCGACTTTGACCGCACCCACGGTGAAGACGACCTGCGGCGCGAGCGCCAGAGTGTCGACTCTCAAGTTCCGAGCGAGCGGGATGGGGCCCGCTTCGCTGAGCCTCTTGAGCTCCGCGGGGCCTGCGGCGAAATCATTGGCGCCGGGCGCCCAGGCCTTGAGACCCATTTCGCCGAAGGATCGCAAGAGCGCCTCGGCCTTCCAGAGATCCTGAGAACGCCGCTCGGGCGAGAGCTTGGGATCGGAGAACAGCAGCGGGCCCGCACCCAACATCACGCTCGGAGTCCCTGTGTGTGCGCGAAGGTAGGCGGCGGCATGGTTGATCCCGCCGAGCATGTCTTCGACACAACCGCACGGTTCGAGCGCGCCCGCCACACTCGACACCAAGACCAAGCGCAGTGCGGGCGTCTTCACGGGCTCAGCAGCGGGTGCCGCAGGTCGACAGCGACAGCCGGCCCATCCACCGACCAGCAAGAACACGATCGAAACCGCGCGCAGCCAGGCAGCAGGAAGCAACCAGCGAGACCGCCGCTCGCGCGGACTAAGGAGCGCTGATCGGCGGCGGTTGTCCGACACCCGGCTCGAAGAGGCGCTCGCGCGCATGGCCGGCCTCTAGCACGGTTTCACGTGTTTCGTGAAAGGCCCCGTACGCACACAGCACAAACCTCGCTTCCAGCGCTAAAGTAGCGGCATAATGCCAACGTGACCAGCGAGCACCAGGGGGGCCACCCCGACGCTCAGAGACCCTTCGGGCCGTTCGTGCTCGAGCGGCGCATCGCAGTCGGCGGTAGCGCCGAGGTCTTTCTGGCCCGCCCCAAAGTCGGAGTCGTGCCGGCGGCGCGTCTGGTCGTCAAACGCTTGTTGCCGAATGCTCGTGAGCGGGGCTTCGATCTGCTCGAACGTGAGGCCGAGCTACATCGGGCTGTAGTGCATCCGAACGTGGTGACCGTCTTCGGCGCCGGCATGGTCGGTGAGGAGCCATACCTCGCGATGGAGTATGTCGACGGCGTCGACCTGTACCGCCTATTGCGGCGGGCGGAGGCCGAACAGCGCCGGATCCCGACTGGACTCGCCGTGTTCGTCGCGCGCCGCGTGCTGGCGGCGCTATCGGCCGTGCATTCCGCGCGCGACTCGACGGGCGCGCCGTTTGGGATCGTGCACCGTGACGTCACGCCCTCCAACGTGTACCTGTCGGTCGAAGGCGCAGTGAAGCTCGGGGACTTCGGGATTGCGCGCGTCGAGCAAAAGGCTCAGCCGCAGGCGCCAGCCGGCGGACTCAAGGGCAAGTTTGGCTACCTCGCGCCGGAGCAGGTCGCCGGGGAGCCCTTCGATCACCGGGCGGACTTGTTCTCCGCGGCAGCGCTGTTCGGCGAGCTCTTGATCGGAGAGCGGGTGTTTCCGGGCAGCGGTCAGCTGGCGGTGCTGCTCGCAATCCGCGACGCCAATATCGAACCGTTGCGGAGCGCTGCCGCCACCTTTCCGCCAGGCCTATTCGCTGTCTGCGAAAAAGCCCTGGCGCGAGACCCAGACGATCGCTTCCGCACCGCGGACGAACTCGCCCGCGCGCTCGAGCCGTTCGAGCGTCCGACGGAGAAGGAGCTCACCGCGAAGCTCGCCGAGTGGGTGTCGTGGGCCCGCGATTCCTCGCAATTTGCGCGCAAACTCGAGGGGCAAATTCGCGAATCCGTGAGCCGCATGCAAGCGGTGAAGTCGTCCTCGAACAGCCAGCTCCGCGCGGTGCGCATGGCTGAGACGGCGATGCCGACCGAGGCGCTTTCACGAGTACGCCGCGCGAGCGGCCAGGGCATCGACAACGTGTCCTTCGCCAAGCTCATCGAAATGGTCGCCACGGGCGACCTCAGCGGGGACGACGAAGTGGCCTTGATGGGCGCCGATTTTCGCAAGATTCGCGATGTCCACGAGATCGCACGTCATCTGTTGCCCTCCACGACGGCCACCACGAGCCGCGTCTTCGAGCCCGGTGCGCCCGACTACTCCGTCTTGCTACGCGACACGGGCATGCTCAAGGTGCTCGGGCACTTGCGCACGCGGCGCGAGAGCGGAGCGCTATTCGTGCAGCGCTCGCTCGGCGGCGGGCGCGCGAGCCGTAAAGAGATGTACCTCGAGAAGGGCCGCCTGCATCATGTGGCCTCGTCGGAGCGTGAAGAGCTGCTCGGTGAATATCTGGTGCGGCGTGGCAAGCTGACGCGTGAACAGCTGGAGACCGCGCTCGGAGCGCTCTCCTTGTTCGGCGGTCGCCTCGGCGACACGCTGATCGGTCTCGGCATCGTCGATGCGGTCGATGTGTTTCGGGCCATTCGTGACCAAGGTCGCGATCGTGTCGCCGCCATCTGCACCTGGGAGGAAGGGCTCGTCTCTTTCTATCGCGGGACCTCGCCCACGCGCGTCGATTTCCCGCTCGACCTCGATCTTGCGAGCCCCATGATGGCAGGCTGCATCCTGGCCACGCAGGGTGAGCCGCGATCCCTGCTGCCGCTCGGTTCCACGCGCATTCTCGCGGGCCCGCGCGCTGAGGCCGCGGCAAGCTCGAAAGAGCGCGGCACCGCGCCCGCCTCGCTGCACATCGTCGCGGGGCTCGTTGGCGAGGGGCTCTCGGTCGACGAGGCGCTCGAGCGTTTGGTCGCGTACCATCCCGCGAACGACGCTCGCATCATCACCACCAAAGAAGCGTGCGCCGCGCTGGTCACGGCGCAAGCGCTCGGCTGGATTCACTGGTCGAGCTAGCGCCGCGCGCCCTCATCTCACTACGCGGCAGCAGCGGGAACTCAGCCCGCCGCGCTGTCGGAGAAGGCGTATTCGGTGATCAGCACGTCGAGCGCGCGAATCAATGCTCGGAGCGCCTGCTCGTAGGCTGCTGCGTCGGGGTCCGTGAAGCGATCGCCGCGCAGTCGACTCTTCTGTGCCAAACCGAGCTCGGAGCGCGCAGCAACGAGAGCAGGCGTCGGACCGGGACCGAGAAACGAGGCGTGCTTCAACTCGGAGAGAACGGCGTCGGTCAGCCGCTGAATCTCGAAGGTCAAGCCAGCGCGGGGCATTGACCGCAGCACCGTCGCCACACGATAGGCCGACTCCCGCACCGCAAGCAGCCGACCAGCCGCCGCCGAGGTTTCGGCGAACGACCGAATTTCGGTGGTGGGGAGCGGCCGCATCCCTGCGATTTAGCACGGCTCGTGCCAGTCGCGGGCGGATCGCGAGAAGCCCGATATCAGGGGCCGATTCAGCGCTCGAGCTGGGGCCGGGCCGAGTCCAGCGTCTCGAAATTCCACAGCGCGCCCCCCACAGGCGTCTCTAATCTGGACGACTTCCAGAACCGGGACACGGAAGCCTGCCGCCACGGCGCACACATCAGCCGCCGCTGGGCGGCCTCCACTCGGCGCGTACTACGGCTTCGGCGCAAACGGCAGGATCGTTTTCAGATCTTCGTCGTTGAACTTGAGTTGCATGCCGATGAAGTAGTCGCGACGCGTGCCACTCAGGATGTCGTCGACGCCACCGAGCAGCCAGAGTCGATGAATGAACTCGTAGCCGAGCGACACGCGCCAACGCGGCAACACCACTTCGCCGAAACCGAACAGGTCCTGACGGAGCTCGAAGCGATCTTGAAAGAGCAGCGTGTCGAGCCCAAGCCCGCCCGTCGACTCTTTGATGCCGAAGCGCCCCGTGAAGGGCCCGAAGCGCTGCGCGAGCTGGAGCGAGAAGCGGAGCGAGTTGGTGGTCGTGGTGCGCAATTCACGATAAGACGGCGGGTCGTTCGGGTTACTCGACTGCACGTCGACTTGCTCGAGCCGCGTGAGCCCGCGCGGATCGTTGACCACCTCGATCAGGTAGTATTTATCTTCCCGCGGCTGCAGCCGAAGCTCGAGCGAGCTCTTCACGGTGCTCGTCAGAAACTGATAGTCCGTGCGAAGAACGAGGATCGTCTGCAAACGCGAGACGCCGCCAATGAAGTCGCCGACGCCCTCGGCGACGCCCTGCACCTCATCGATCAGGTGCTCGTCCTTGGTCAAACGGCCGAGCGTGCCTTCTCCGCGCGACAGGCGTCCGGACACGTCGTCCATGTTCTTCAGCGTCGATTCGAGGCTGGAACTGGCGCGGTTCACCTTGTCGATGATCTGACGAACCTCGCCGCCGCTGGTGCCGTCTGGCTTGCCTTCGGTCTTTTGAACCAGCTCACGCAATTCGCGCGTGGTGTCGCGCACGTTTTGAAGGATGTCACGCACCTCCGGACGGCCCTCGGCCGTGACGCGCTCGACATTGGTGAGGATGTTGTGAATCGACTCACGGTTCTCGCGCACCGTGGTGTTGAGCGCCTCCGTGACCTGCGCCAAGTTCTTCAGGGTGTCCTTGATGTTCTCACGGCCCTGATCGGTACCAACGCTCGCGGCGAGCGCCTCGGTCACGCGCTTCACGTCCTGCGAGATGCTCGCGACCTCCTTCATGATCTGGTCGGGCGTGGTCGCCTCCACCACCACGCCAATGCGGTCACCGTCCTTGAGGACGCGCTTGCCCTCGGTGCCCGAGCTCAAGCTGAGATAGTACTCACCGAGCAGGCTCGAGCTGACTTTGGCGACCAGGGCATCTTCATAGAGCGGCACTTCGGGCTTGACCCGAATGTCGACGCGGGCGCGGCCGTGTTCGAGGCGCACGCTCTCCACGACGCCGACCGGGATGCCTGCGATTCGCACCTGGGAGCGATTGGCGATCCCAGAGGCGTCCGCCATCACGGCGTAGACGCGGTAACCCGAAGTGCCAGCCGACTTGGCCGCAAAGCGATAGATGATGAGCGCAGCCACCAAAGTGGCGGCGGCGAAAGCACCAACTTTGGCTGCCGTCGTTAGCCGCCGAACACCACTCATGTTGCAATTTGGCCCATGGAAAGGAAGGCCGCCCCTCCCACCCTAGTCTGCGCAGGCGGGAAACAAAACAAGTTTGGCTGAAGGGGCTGCCCCGCGGGCGTTCCCGAGCGCGCTAAACTCCGCGTCGAGGTGCGATGGCTGCTCTGGTTTCCGCTGGTTCTAGGCTGCGCGGCGCGAACGCCGGAGGTCGTCAGCGCAGCCCCGCCCATTTCAGCAGAACCGCCCCGGCCGGGCGCGCCTGAGTCCCCGCCCTCCCATTCGCCGGAGCCGGACCCTGGGGTGCCCGAGCCGTTTGGTGCAGAGTGCCCCAGCTGGGACAGGAACCTCGGGGCGGTTGCGACGGAGCTCGCGCGCGCTGCCCTCGCCCAAAAGCCCGCCGTCGACGGGGCGAGTCTGTCGATTCTACTCCGCGAGTACGGCGCGCCCTATGTCTGGCCGCGCGCATGGACCTTGAGGGGAGGCGCCGATCTCGAGAGCCAAGCCGCCGTTCGGTTGCGTGCATGGCTCGACTCGGTCCGCGATGACGGTGCCCGGCGCTGTGGCTTCGGCGTAGCAGAGGGCCCAACCGGACGCGCCGTGGCCGTAGTGACGGCGGACGCGCTCGCCGACCTGCAGCCTCTCGCCGCCAACGTGCGCGTTGGGGGCTGGGTCGACGTACGAGCCAAGTTGCTGGTGCCGTTCGCCGGCGCAAAGGTCATCGTGCTCGGCCCGCGGGGGGCCCCGCGTCCACTGCCAACCGCGGTCGGCGGGGGACAAGTCAGCGCCAGCTTCTCAGCCGATCAGGAGGGTGCGTGGCTCGTGCAAGTCGTCGCCGATGTGCAGGGGGGGCCCCGGCAGGTCCTGGAGGCGCTCCTCATCGCCGGAGATGGACCGCGCCGACAGGCGCGCGACGAGGCCCCCGGGGAGCGCGAGCGCACAACCGCCGACGATTCGGCCGGCCTGCTCTTCGAGATGCTCGCGGCCGCTCGCTCGAGCGAGCAGCGAAGTCGGCTACGCCGGGACCCAGAGCTCGATCGCATCGCCCGGGAACAAGCAGCCGCCGCACGCGCTGCCGGCCACATTGCGCATGACTTGGGCAGCGGCGACCCGGAAGCTCGCGTGCGTGCGGCCGGCATTGACGCCGAATCGGTCGGCGAAAACCTAGCGCGCGCCGAGAGTATCGCGCGCGCGCATCGCGCGCTCTGGAGCAGTCCGTCCCACCGAACCAATATCCTCGACGATCGTTTTGACAGCATTGGAATCGGAGTGGTTGAGGACGCTGACGGCGTCTGGGCCTGTGAGCTGTTTGCGCGGATGGCTCCGTGATCGCGGCTCACCCCAGCTGCCCGCCGCTCATTTCGGCATGCAGCGCGCGCCCCATCGAATCAGCAGCCGGCGCGTCGATTGGCTTCAAATGCTGGAAGGAGCGGGTTACCGTCGCCCCGTGCAACGCTCGAACATCTCGCGGGGCCCGCTAGCGGCGACGCCGCATTGGCTGCTCGCATGTCTGCTGAGTCTCGGTTTCGTGCTGGCGCTCACGGCGCCTGCCCGCGCTCAGTCCGGCTACTTCTACTTGGATAGAGTGCAGGTTTCGGGCGCACCCGAAGACGGCTTCACCGTGTTCCGCCCGTACGTAGCGCGCGGCATGCGCATCTACGGCAACGTCGCCTTGGGCTATTCGCACAACCCGCTGCGCGCGGAAAACGTGACGGACAACCCGATCGCGCAAGCGCAAATCGAAAACCCGATTCAGGGACAGTTCATCGCGTACGCCCAGGCTGGCGCGCAGCTGATGGGGCGCCTGGGCGCGTCGATCTCTCTGCCCGTCGCGCTCTACAACATCACCGGTAAAGATCCGCAAGGTCAGGGCATCGGAACCGGTGGCCTCAGCGACACCAAAACGGCGGCGCACGACATGCGCCTCGATCTGCGGGTGCGAACCTTCGAGCTCGACGACGGCTCGGCTCGCTTCGGCGGTGGCTTGGCCATGTTCATTCCGACCGGCAGCTCCACCGCCTTCGCGGGCGATGATCAGATGAGCGGTTGGCTATTCGGTTCTGCGGAATTCAATTTCGATAAGTTCTATGTCGCGGGCCACATTGGGCCGCAGCTACGCACGTCCCGCAGCTTTGGCGGCGAAAACGGCTCGCTCTACATCGGCAACGAGCTCAGGTGGGCGTTCGGACTCTACGTTCCGATGCGCGAAGGGCGGCTGCGCGTCGGCGGTGAGCTGTTTGGCACGACCGGCCTCGATCCAAGCGCGGGCCCGAACGGCGAAAACACCATCTTCGGCGGCAACAACACGGCGCTCGAATGGATGGCCCAAGCTCGGTTCGTACTCGAGCAAGACCCCACGGTTTTCATCAACGCCGGGCTTGGCACGCGCCTGACGATTGGCTACGGCGCGCCCGATTTTCGAGCCCTGGTTTCGATCGGCAAGTCGTTCGAATTGGTGGACCTTCAGGCCAAACAGAAGCCGCGCCGCGTGCACGTGCCGATGGAGCTCGACACGCGCGACCTCGACACGGATGGCGACGGCTACCCGGACTCCATCGACAAGTGCCCCACCGAAAAAGAAGACGGCAACCCGCCGAGTCGCAGCGACGGCTGCCCCGGACCCTCCGACAAAGACGCCGACGGCATCCCAGACGCAGACGACAAGTGCCCCGACCAAGCCGAAGACAAGGACGGAATCGAGGACGAGGACGGCTGCCCAGAGAAAGACGCAGACAACGATCAAATCCCCGACACCGAGGACAAGTGCCCGCTCGAACCGGGCGGTCGCGGGGAAGATCCCGAGAAAGTGGGCTGCCCGAACCTGACCCACGTCAACGACAAGGGTGAGGTCGAGCTGATGAAGCCGATCGAATTCGAGTCCGGCAAGGCAGTCATCAAGCCGAGCAGCTTCCCAATCCTGGACGAGGTCGTCACCCTGCTGAAGGCCAGAACCGAGCTTCGTATCGGCGTCTATGGCCACACGGACAACCGCGGCTCACTGCAGCTCAACACACGCCTCAGCAAGGAGCGCGCGGCCGCGTGCATGAAATACCTGGTCGACCAAGGCATCGATCAGGCCCGCCTCGAGTCCGACGGCTTCGGCCCCAGCAAGCCCCTCGCCGACAACACCACCGACGAGGGCCGCGCGAAGAACCGCCGCGTCGAGTTCAAGTTCCTGACTGCGCAGTAAGCCAGCCAGCGAGGGAGCAGCCGGCTTGGGCAGGTCCCTGTTGATCCGGTTCGCGGCGGCTACCCTAGCTTGCGCTTTGGTGGCTGCGGCCGAATCGCGTCCAGCGACGCCGCCGGCTGCAGCCACGCCCGAGTGGCAGCGAGTACCGAACGGGCTCGAGGGGCTGGCTCAGCCCAGCACTTCGCCCGATCTCCCCAAAGGAGATTGAACCGAAGCACCGTCTCAGTAAGCGCGGGGAAGGCAGGGCGAAGGCCCTGCCTCAGTTCATCCCGCTCACTTCGAATGAGGAGGCATCTTCACCTCCTTGAACGGTACGTGCTTGCGAGCGACGGGGTCGTACTTCTTCAGCTCGAGCTTCGCCGTCTGCGTGCGCTTGTTCTTGGTGGTGTAGTAAGTGAAGCCTGTTCCAGCCGAGGAAACGAGGCGAATGTTCTCGCGCATAGCGGACGGGCGTGTAACACGCGGTTCGAAGCCTCGCAACCGGCGAAACCCACCGGGGTGCGTAAAAGATCGCCCGCGACAGACCAAATCGCTGGTATCGCGGCCGGATTTGAGGAAGGCTACGGTTTTCCGGCCTGATTCCCTTGACTCGGGAAAGGTTCCGTGGCGAAGTCCGCGCCCCGACCTACCCGGACGGTGCATCCATGAAGCGCACGTATCAGCCCCACACCATCAGCCGCCTTCGTACTCACGGCTTCCGCCAGCGCAACAGCACCAAAGGCGGTCGCAAGGTTCTCGCCAACCGTCGCCGTAAGGGGCGCTGGCGTCTGACCGTCTCCGCGTACCAGAAGTAGCTGACGCGCGAGGATTCGTGGCCAGAGGTCACTCTCGCCTCGCCCTCTTGTTTGTCGCTTTGCTTCGGGCTGGCTGGCCCGCGCGATGAGCGCGCCGTTGGGCTGCGTGCCGCGTGGGCCCTTCCCGAAGCGGGAACGCGTGCGAAAGCGCCGGGAGTACCTGGAGATCCAGACTCGCGGTCGTCGCGTATCACTCGCGAATTTCGTACTAATCGTGAGCGCACGACCGCCCTGCCCGGGCGAGAGCGCGCGTCTCGGTGTGACCGCGTCGCGCAAGGTCGGGGGCGCCGTCGTGCGAAACCGCGCGAGGCGCCTGGTCCGAGAGGCGTTCCGTGCCACGCGCGACCTTTTTCCAGACGACGCAGACGTTGTCGTCATCGTGCGGCGGGTGCCTCCCGGGCTTGGGCTGGCAGCGGTCGTGGCCGAGTGGCGCAGCGCGGAAAAGCTGCTGAAAAAGCGGGTCGACGAGGCGCGTCGAGAGCGCAATGCTACACGCTCGGCCGCGGATGAATGACCTGCCCCCTCTGCCATCGGGCCTCGTTGCCCGCCTGATGCTCGGGCTGATTCGCGCCTATCAGCGCCTCATCTCGCCATTTCTCGCGCCGGCGTGCCGTTTTCATCCCAGCTGCTCGCGTTACACGGCCGAGTGCATTTGTCTGCACGGCGCAGCGCGCGGCTCTTACCTGGGCATGCGCCGTATTTTGCGCTGCCACCCTTTCAACCCGGGCGGCTACGATCCGCCCCCCTTGCCGGACTCGGTGAGGCAGCGCGTCGAACTCCCGACGCAGAAACCGGATCGAAGCCTGCACTGAAAGGTGCTAGGCGAAGGCGGGCCATTTTCCCCGCCCCCGGATAAGACCCCCTATGGATCGAGGCAACATTGGACGCCTGCTGCTCATCGCAGCGGTGGTCTTCCTTTCGATGCAGTTCATGCCCAAGCTGTTCGGCGGCGGTGGTGGGGGGAGCTCTGCAAAGCAGCCCCTGCGCCCCGAAGCGGACCGCTCGGCCCAGGCGTCCGCAAGGCCCGCGGAAAAGACCTGCGACATCGTTGGTCCGGGTTTCCGCGCCCAGCTCTCGAGTCGCGGCGCGAGCGTAAAGCACTTCGCGCTCCTTTCGGCGAAATACGAGAAGGCTGGGCACCCGATCGATCTCTCGACGACGCCGGACGTAGAAACGCGGCGACAGCTGCGCTTTCAGTTCACGAACCCAGCGGCGCACATCAGCGAGGCCCAGGCGCAGTTCTCGCTCGACGCCCTCGACTTCGAGGTCGCCCGCTCCGACGGCAAGAGCTGTGAGTTCGTGTACCGAGATGCACGCACGGAGCTGCGCGAAGTGGTGAAAGCGACCGCGCGTCCCTATGAGCTCGTCAGCGAAGCCACGCTCACGAACCTCGCCGACCACCCGCTGCGCCATGCGCTCACCGTTCACTCCGACGCTTGGCGCACGGAGCACGAGGTCAAGGGCGGCATGTTCCGCGTCAGCCCGCTGCTCACGCACGTCGAGTGCGTGCCGAGCGACGGCAAGGCGACGCGCCTCACTCCGCAGGATTTCGAGCCCGCCGACTTCGACAAGGTCGAACATTTCCCGCGCAATGACCTCACGAATGGCGACTGGTACCAGGCGACGGGCAAGCCCGAGGTAGCCGCGGTTTCCAACGCGTACTTCTCGCATGCCCTGGTCCCCCTCACGGGCGGAACCCCGGTTTGCCAGCTACAGATCGAAGACCGCTGGAACAGTCGGCAGTTTTCGAACAAGAGCGCCGATCCCAACGGCGGCGCGATGTACCGCGCCAGGTTGGCGTACCCGACCCGCGAGCTTGCGCCGAATGAGTCGGTCAAATACTCGGTGCTGACCTACATCGGCCCGAAAGAGCGCAGCGTGCTCGATGCGGCCGCGGGGGGCGAGCACCGTCTCAACGAGCTCATCGACTTGGGCTTCTTCGCCGTCATCGCCAAGATTCTGGTGGCGTTCTTGCTCAAGGTGCACAGCGTCATCCCCAACTGGGGCGTCGCCATCATCGTGCTCACGGTGACCGCGCGCTCGCTGCTGTTCCCGCTCGCCATCCCCGGCATCAAGGGGATGATCAAGATGCGCGAGCTGAAGCCGGAGATCGACGCCTTGAACGAGAAGTTCAAGGACGACGCGCAAGCCAAGGGGCTCGCGCAGATGGAACTCTGGCGGAAGCACAACGTGAATCCGTTGAAGGGCTGCCTGCCACAGATGGCGTCGATGCCTGTGTGGTTCGCGCTCTACACGACGCTGCAGACGGCGGTTGAGCTCTACAACATTCCGTTCCTGTGGTTCCCGGATCTCTCGGCGGCTGATCCGCTCTATATTCTCCCGTTCATCATCGGCACCACTTCATTTTTTCAGCAGAGGCTGATGCCGATGCAGGGCGATCCGGCCCAGCAGAAGATGATGATGTACTTCATGCCGGCAATGTTCACCGTTTTCATGCTGTTTCTGCCCGCCGGCCTCGGGGTATACATGTTCACGAACGGCGTACTCGGAATCCTCCAGCAACAGGCAGTCGAGCGACACGTGCGTCGCAGCACTCGGCCTGGTGGCGGATCCGGTTCAGGTGACATCAAAGTGAAGGTGATAGAGGACTCCGGCGCGACCCCGGGCGACAAGAAGGGCAAGGGCTCGGCGAACTCTGGCCGGTCTTCGTCTTCTGGCTCAGGTGATCGCGACGAACGGCTCCTCGGGGAAGGCAAAGCGTGACTATGACCGACACCGATTTTTCGGACGAGAGTTGGGAAACTTCCGACTCTGACGCCGCCGACACAGACCAAGATTCAGAAGCCGTCAGCGCCACCGACAACGACCAACCCGCGGAAGCGTCGAGCGATGAGAGCCCGGCGGACGCGGCAGGCCGGCGTCGGCGACGACGACGCGGTCGCGAGCAGGACGACTACGAGTACGACGAGCGTGCGCGCAAGGCGCAGGCGTTCGTCGAAGAGGTCGTCCATAAGATGGGAATGGACTGTCGCGTCCGGCTGCGCCGGCCGCGAGAGGGTGACTCGGCTGACGAGATCAACCTCGAGATCCTAGGTAAAGATGCCGGGCGCATCATCGGCAAGAAGGGCCAGGTGCTGCAGGCGCTGCAGTTCTTGGTGCACCGCGTGGTCAACCGACCGGGCCTCGACCGGCGTCACATTCTGGTCGACGCCGAGGGCTACCGCAGCCGGCGAGACCTCTCGCTCGCCAACATGGCCAAGCGCCTCGGCGAGCAGGCGGTGGACCAGGGCAAGATCATTACGTTCGAGCCAATGAATCCGCGGGACCGCCGCGTCGTCCATCTGGCATTGGCGAAGTTCGAGGGCGTCATCACCAAGAGTGACGGCGAGGGCGACCAGCGACGCGTGCAAATCATCCCGGTTCGCCGCCCGAGTGCGGCTGAGCCGAGCTGAGGCGGGCCTCCCGCAACGCTGAACGGCGCGACGACCCGGGCGCTTTGTCCCGGGTCGCGTGCGCCTCCCGGCCGTTCGGGTGTTTCCGGTATTTCTTCGGGGCGGGCTTTCTGCTCGCCCTGGCGTGAAAAAAGCATGGGGTTTAAATGATCTCGCGTCGGTGCTCCGTCCAAGGGATAGATGCGCCCACCCCTTACCGTTCGAGAAAGGACAGCTGGATGGCCTTCCTGACCCGCTCCGTGGTTTCTCCCGCATTGTTGATTGTGTTGGCTCCCCTCTTGGCTCACTGCGGGGGCCCCCGGGCCGTGCGCGGGGAAGACGTCGCGGGGCTCGACGATCAGGCGATGAGCACTGGCCTCGACAAGCGCGACCTCGACAAGATGCTGCGCGAAAACCTGGCCGCGCTGCAGACCTCGGCGGTCGTTCAGCAGTGGGAGAAGGAGGACCGTCCGGCGGTCTCGGTGGTGCCGCTTCGCAACGAGACCACCGAGCACGTCGACAGCGCGCTCGATGCCCTGATCAGCGACATCGAGACCACGCTCGTCAACGCGGGCCACGTGCGCGTGATAAGCCTCCAAGACCAGCCGAAGCTCGTCGAAGAGATCAAGCGCCAGTACTCGGGCGCGTTCGACCCGTCGCAAGTTGCCAAATGGGGCAAGCAGGTCGGCGCGCGCTACATCGTGACCGGCAAGGTCTACAGCACGGACGAGCGTCAGGCCAAAGAGCGGCGCGTCCAATACTTCATGTTCATCCAGGTGCTCGAGGTCGAGACTGGGGAAGTTCGCTTCCAGCACAAGACGGCCGTCACGAAGGCGCTCATCTAACGCCGATGGCGAACGGAAGCGTAGCTTCCCTCCTTCGCGGATTCGCCCTCGCCGTCGCGCTGGCTGGCTGCGCTAGCCACTCCGATCGAGCGCACGCCATTCGGAGTGCGCTCGACGCAGGCGACGCGAAGGAAGCGCTCAAGCTCGTCAACGAGCAGCTCGACGTGGCGAGCGAGAAGGACTTGCCTGCGTCCTACGCGGGAGAAAAATCCCTGTTCCTTCTGGATCGCGCGATGATCCTGCAGCAGCTCGAGCGCTACGAGCTCTCGAGCCGTGACCTCGAAATTGCAGACAAGCAGGTCGAGTTTTTGGACCTGTCACGCAACGCCGTGAATGGCATTGCCAAGTACATGTTCTCGGACGACTCCGGCCCGTACAAGGCGCCGCCTTACGAGAAGCTGTTGATCAACACCGAGAACATGGTGAACTACCTGTCGCGGGGTGATCTGAATGGGGCGCGGATCGAAGCCCGCCGGCTCGCCGTGACCCAAAAATACTTGAAGGACCACGAGGATCCGGCGCAAGCCTTGCTCGGCCCGGGCAGCTACTTGGCTGGGTTCACCTTCGAGAAGAGCGGGCGCGCGGACGAGGCGCTCCACTACTACGACGATGCGCTCAGTTACGGTGAGTATACGTCGCTTTCCGAGCCCGTTCAGCGTCTGATGGGTCAGGGCGGTTTTTCGTCCTCGCGCCTCCGCTCAATCGCCGCCAAGAGCGACAGCAAGAGCAACGAAGACGACGGCGAGATTCTGATCATCATCGAATACGGCCGCGTACCGTTCAAGATTGCGCGCCGCGTCCCGATCGGGCTCGCCCTCACCTACGCTGCGGACGCCATCAGCCCGACCGATCGCGACCGCGCGAACTACCTCGCCGGACAGGGCCTCGTCACCTGGGTCAACTACCCGGAGCTCGGCCAAGCTCAAGGCACGATCGGCGAGCCGCACTTCAAGCTCGATGGCCAAGCCCACAGCGTCGAAGGCATCGTCGCCATCGACAGCGAGGCCAAGCACGCGTGGGACGACGCCAAAGGCGCCATCATTACCGCCGCCATCACGCGCATGCTGACACGCGCCGTGACCGGCGAAGTCGTGCGCCACACCACCAAGAATGACCTGGCCGGAGCGCTGCTGAGCCTTGGCGTGCAAGCCACGATGACCGCGGTGGACACGCCCGACACACGCAGCTGGGAGGCGCTCCCCGCGCGCATGGTGATGGCGCGGGTACGAGCCAAGGCCGGCGCTCACGAAGTGTCGCTCAACGTGCGCGGCGTGGCGAAGAAGCAAAGCGTCACGCTAACCCCCGGCGGCTTCGCGGTGGTCGCGCAGACGGTGCTGTTTTAGCTGCGCTCGAGCTAGGATCGACCGCCGTCGGGGCGGGCGGCCATTCCGGAATTCTGCAGCTTCGGTGTTGGCAGGTCCAGCTGCTTCGCCCGCTGAGCGAGGGAGGCGTCGCGCGATTTTGAGATTCGCGCCTCGAGAGCAAGGAGCCTGGAACATCGAGAAGCTTCTGCTGTCGATGCTCCCAGCGACTCAAACCGGTTGGAGGATCCATGGCTGGGATTCAGGTGACCTCAGGGCAACGCAGACGGCAACTCGACCTCGACTTACCGCTGCTGCCATTCGTCGACTTCATGCTCTGCCTGGTAGCTTTTCTGTTGGCCACCGCCATCTGGAGCCAGATGGCTCGCTTAACCGCGGTCGGCACTGGTCAGCACGGTGGCGACGAGACGCTGCTGCCAAAGACCACCCTCCACGTGAGTGTGCAGGAACAATCGTTCGCGCTCGCATGGCGCGAGGGCTCGACGCTGATTGAGACTCAGCAAGTCCCCCGCAAAGCGGTGTTTGCAAGCGACCATGCCCCACACTACCCAGCGCTCGGTGCCGCGCTCGGTGCGGCTTGGGCGGCGCACGGTGTGCATCGCGCAGCCAGCGATGCGAGCCAGGATCTCGCCGTGTTGCACACCTCGAACGCGCTCGACTTCGGGGAAGTAGCGGCCGTGATGGACGCGCTCCACGCGCCCAGGCGAAAGCTCGACGGCGCTCCCCGCGATGGCCAGATCGCGGCCTTCGCGGTGAGCTTCGCAGTCGACTAAGCCGCGCTGGGTGCTGGTGAAAGAGCTCGGCGTGCTAGCGCAATTCGAGGAGTTCGACTTCGAACAGCAGCGTCGCGTTCGGCGGAATCACGCCGCCCGCGCCCGCCGCGCCGTAGCCGAGACTCGGCGGGATCAGCAACGTGCGCTTTCCGCCCACTTTCATGTCGAGAACGCCCTCGTCCCAACCCCGGATGACGCGCCCCTGACCAATCGGAAATGAAAAGGGCCGACCGCGATCGAGGGAGCTGTCAAACTTGGCGCCTTTCGCTTGATTGACCCAGAGCCAACCCGTGTAGTGCATCACACAGGTTTGACCTTTGGTCGGGGAGGTTCCCCCGCCAACCAAGGTGTCTTCGTACGAGAGGCCCGAGGGAGTAGTGGTCATCGCCATGGCGGCAAAGCAGGTCAGATCCGCCCGCTGCGGTCAAGCTCCGAAGGCACGTCCCCCAGTTCCGCGACGCCGCCCAATGCGCGAGAAATGAGCTTCAGGCGGCTGCAACGCCGACCGAGCTCTCGTGCGCTATATAGTGCACACGCAGCCCTCATGAAATGTAGCCTCCACGACTTGGCGCAAGGTCCGGACGGCCGTTGTGTCGTCTGTCGCCGCGACGATCTCAAGGCGTCGAGTGTGGCGGCGCGCAGGACTGCTGCCTGGCTCGTAGTCGGGCTCGGCTGCGTTACGGGTTCGCTATTCGCGGTGCAGGCCGCACGACACAGGCCGGCGCCCGCGCCTCTCGCAACCCGTGAGTCGCCCAACGTAGCGGCACCCAGTTCTGCCGCTGCCGAGCAAGCGTCCGCAGAGAGCGCGGACACCGCGAGCGTCGCCACCCCAGAAGCCGAAACGCCCGCCGGCCCCGCGGCGCTCCCGAATCGCGAAGCGCCAAGCCGCTCGCCGCAAACCGCGGCGCCGGCCGCGAGCCAAGCCGCGCCGAACGCCGAACTCGCAGCGGGCGGAAGTCGGCAACAACCCGGGCCGTCCGCAGAAGAGCTTGCGCGCGCGCTCCGCCAAACCCCAATCGTGATGTTCAGCACCAGCTGGTGCCCCGCCTGCAAGCAGGCGCGCGCCTTCTTTCGCGACAATGCCGTCCCGGTGCAGGAACGGGACATCGACCACGACGACGCCGCGCGTGACGAACTCAAGCGTCGCACTGGCAAAACCCAAATCCCTACGCTCGTGATCGATGGTGACCAGTTGGCGCCAGGCTTCTCGACCGAGCGAGTGATGGCCGCAATGCGCGCGAGCGTCGAGCGTCGTTTGGGGGTTCAGGGCCTACAGCTCGAACGGATCGCGCCAGGCGGATGACGCCGGCGATGCTCCTTCGCGATGCGCGCCACAATCGCGGCTCGCACCTGAAATGCAGCCAATTCACGCGCGAAGACCGACGCGGAGTTGCAGAGCTCGACGACCTGAGCTAGAAACCGCCGCGTCACGAGCTCGCTAGCGAGCCCCCCACGCGTCCCGCCGCTTTCTTGGCGCAGGACGAAGGGCAGGTGTCAGGCAAATCGGCCTTATGCTCTCGGTGACTGCGCCGCTTCGTTGAAGAGGCAGCGCCACGCCCTCTTGCCTCTTGCGGTGCGCGAGCAGAGGGCGCTGCCTTCTCGCGCAATGCCGCAGACCGAGTTCGTAAAACGTGCATTCATCTCCTCCTCGACGACCTGAGTCGTCGCGCCCCGGGCCTATCTCTGACTCTCGCTCCGACCGCCCCAACGACAACGCGGATCGTAGACCCCAGCAGAGTCGTTCGGAGAGTCCCGACCAATCCAGTCCACAACGCTCTTTTGCCGCCCCGCGCTCCGATTCTCCGGCGCGCGACGGCGATCGCCCGCCG
>JAEUAF010000250.1 GCA_019695485.1 Sorangium sp. | reverse complement strand
CCGATGCGCGTCGGAAACAGGGTCACCCCCGGGCGCTCGTCGATGCTGAAGTGACGCATGCCGCCAGGAAGTTCTTGTGCTCCCAACCCGTGACGAGGTTTGCCGACAAGCGCAGCACGTCGAAGCGTGCGCCGCCGCCGAGCCGCAATGTGCGCAGCGCGTTCTCGCGCACGCGGACCTGAATCGGCACGCGCGAAGTCTCGGGGTGAGAGCGGTCGGGGCGCACCTCGACGCTGGCAAAGACGCCCAAATTCACGAGCGCGCGCTGAGCGTCCTCGAGCTCGGACTCGCTGTAGAGCGCGCCCTCGTGAAGGTCGAGGTTGTCGCGCACGGGGCCCTCTGGAATCTCGCTGAGGCCGGAGATTGTGACGGTTCCGTAGCTCGCGCGCTGGCCCGGGTCGATCTGGTAGACGATCCGAGCGGCATGCGCGGCGATGTCGACGCTCGCCTTGGCCTCCACCTTGGCGAAAGCGTAACCCGCGTCCAGCAAGACGCGCTCGATGCGCTGTCGATCGTCTTCGAAGCGCGCTTCATCGAAGATCTCACCGTCAGCCATATGACGCGCGCGATTGGCGTCCAACATCACCGCGAGCGGCAGCGTCGACAGCCCGGGATCGATGCGCTCGACGCGTACGGGCAGGCCCTCCTGCAGCGATAGCTCGATGCGCACGCTGTGCGCCCCCGTTCGAATCACGCGCGCTGCAACGACCTTACCTTCGTAATATCCGCGCGCGCGCAGGTAACGCTCGATGCGCTCTAGGTCGCGCGCGAGCACGTTGGCGTCGTAGGTGGCGTACTCGAGGACCCGCGGAAAGACCCCGAATAGCAGCGGCGTGTCCGTGGTCGACAGTCCGCGCAGGATCGCCTCGGCGTCCGTGGCCTGCGTGCCACGCAGCGTTATCGAGTCGACCAGCGGCTGCGCGGGCAGTGGCCGGCACGCCGCGACGCCGCACATCAGGGCCAGAAAGGTGGCCCTGAGGATCAGCGCGGGTCGCAGCGCCGCGGATGTTCGGGAGCACGTGCGCGAAGCCATCGCTTCACGCCGCTCTGGCCCCGCGCCGAGCGGGGCACAGGCTCACTTCTTCTTCTTTTCCTTGCGCTTGACGCCGGGCAGCGTCGCGAGTTCGGGGGCAGGCTCGAGCTCTTTCATTTCCTCGAGGGTGATCAAGCCCATGACGGGATTCGCCTCGGCGCCCGTCGATGACTTCGTGAAGGTCGTCGCGAAGATGCCGGACAGGCTGACCTTCGCTCCTACGGCGGGTAGCGGATTCGGGACCTTTCCGCCCCACATCGTGTCGTTGTACTCCGCGTCGTCCTTGCCCTTGTCGAACTCGTTGATGGCCTCCCAGACCTGAGCGAAGTTCGACGCAAAGCCCATGACCTTGATGCATTCCTCGATCGGCGCGTCCTTGCTGTCGCCGATCCAGAACGCCGGAATCGGCGCCTTGCAATTCTCGGGATCCGCCTTGCCGCCCTTGTGAACGGCGCAGGCGGGGGCATCGCCGAGGTTGGTCTTGGTGATGTAGGCTGTGAAGTTTAGCTTCTTGCCCACCACTTCTTTGCGGTGCACACGGCTGCGCAGCGAATAAGAGGCGCCCCACACGGTGTAAGCGTCGCCGTTCTTGATCGGCTTCTTCGGAACGTTCGGTACCGGCGGCAAGCTCGCCTTCTGCCCGGCATATGGCGGCCGGGGCTGGTACTTCACCTCTTCTCCACCACAACCGGCCAACGTCGTGCAGGCGGCTAGAAGAGTGGTGAAGAGAGGAATCGTCCGGCGAAAATTGAGAGACATAGCTTGAGGCCTCCTCGGAAACTGGCGGGCACAGTAGTCCGCGTTCTTCCCTCACTTCAACGGAGATTTCGCTTTCAGCGTGAAGAAGCTCCCGAGGCGGCCGGTCGGCGCTCGGGCCAACCGGGGCAAGATCGCCAAAAGACGGCATGGGGACGGAAAATACCTTCTTCTTTGGAATTTGACGCAGCAAAGAGAACGATTAGGTTGTCGGCGTTGGCGCGCACCCTGCTGATTGGAGACGTTCATGGCTGCGCCGCGGAGCTCGCGGTGCTTCTCGAACGCTTTGGGCCCACCGCGTCCGACCGCGTCGTGTTCGTGGGGGACCTCGTGGCTCGCGGGCCGGATTCGCGCGGGGTGCTGCGCATTGCGCGGGAGCTCTCGGCAGCTTGCGTGCGTGGCAACCATGAAGAGCGCCTGTTGGCAGCGCGTGACGCTCTGCGCGAGGGGCGGCCTCCGCCGCGGCTCGGGCCCTCACACGCCGCGTTGGTGAGAGAGCTCGACGACGTGGAGTGGGCGCAGCTCGATAGCCTGCCGCTGCGGCTCGACTTGCCCGAGCATGGCCTCGCCGTCGTGCACGCGGGGATCGTGCCTGGCATCCCTTGGGAGCAACAAGACCCTTGGATGGTCACGCACATTCGCTCGATCGCGGACGACGGCACCCCGAGCGATCGCTGGGGGCGGCCGTGGGGCGCGCTCTATGAGGGGCCCGTCCACCTAGTGTTTGGACACAACGCGCAACGCACGACGCAGATCCATCCGTTCGCCACCGGTCTTGATACCGCCTGCGTTTACGGCGGGGAGCTGACCGCGTTGATCTTGGAAGCGAATGCAGAGGTCCCCGCGCCCGCCGCGCGTCGCGATGCCATGATCTCTGTACCGGCGCGTCAGGCATACGTCGACTACGGTCGCGCGTTGCCCGGGGCCTGAGCGTGGCGCGTCGCGTACGCGTCTACTTGCCCGAGCTTCACGCCGGGCGCTCGGAGTTGCCGCGCGAACAGGCCCATTACGTCAGCGTCGTGCATCGCTTGGGTAATGGCGATCGCTTCACGGCGTTCGACCCTGAATCGTGCCTCGAGTGCGACGCGCAAATCGTCGAGGTCAACCGCGCGCGCGTCGCGTGCCTGCTCGAGGCTCCCCGCGCCGCGGACATTCGAGGCTTGGGGGTCACGCTGCTGCAGGGGGCCGCGAAGGGCGACCGGCTCGACTCCGTGGTCCGCGCAGCCACCGCGCTCGGTGTGGACGCCCTGCGCATCGTGCTCACGGAACGCAGCGTCGCCCACCCGCGCGAGATGAAAGTGGAACGGCTACGCGCGATCGCGATCGAGGCTGCGCGTCAGTGCGGGCGTGGCGACGTGCCGCGCCTCGAGGGGCCGGAAGCGCTCGCCGCGTGCTTGCCGTCTTTCGGCGCTGTACGGGCATTGAAATTGTGTCTCACGCCCGCGGCGCACGAGCCGCTCGCCAACCTCATTCGAGACTGGACGCCGGGCACGCCGGTGGTGCTGCTAGTCGGCCCGGAGGGAGGGCTCAGCGCCGGTGAGGAAGAGGCGGCGCGCGCTTCTGGATTTGCCGAAGCCGCGCTGGGACCGCTGACGCTGCGTACTGAGCTGGCGGCGTTGGCCGCACTCGCCTGCTTCGCGGGACGATTGCCCGGTAGAGTTGACACCACGCCCGACGTCGAGGAGTGAAGTGGCATGACGGACGCGGCTGCCCCTCCCGCCAAGCTTCGCATCTTGGTGGCCAAGCCTGGCCTCGACGGCCACGACCGCGGCGCCAAGGTGATCGCGCGGGCACTGCGCGACGCAGGCTGTGAGGTGGTCTATACCGGCTTGCATCAGACCCCGGAGATGATCGCGCGCACCGCTTTGCAGGAGCACGTCGATGCCGTGGGGCTGTCCTTGATGAGCGGCGCCCACAATACGCTGTTTCCAGCGGTGCTCGCCGAACTCGCCAGCTCTGGGCTCGAGGACGTCGTCGTGTTCGCTGGGGGTATCATTCCCGAGGCCGACGTGGCGAATCTGAAGCAGCTCGGGGTGCGCGAAGTATTCGGGCCGGGGACTCCGCTCGACGCGGTCGTGAGTTGGGTACGCAGCAACGTGAGCCCGCGGCTCTGACGACTTGATCCTGCTCCACGCTGTTCGTGGCGACGTGCCCACGGACTGTGTGTCGCGGGCCACGTTCGCGCGCGGGCGAGCGCCGCTAACTCTCTGATTCCGTTGACGAGACGCCTGGGGTTGTGGGCGCGCACGGCTTGCAAAGAAGGGGATTCATGATCCTCGTCGCTCTCTTGGCCCCGCTGCTCTCCGTGGTGTTGTTGGTCGCGACGTTGCGCGTGCGCCCCGCGTGTCGGAAGCCTCCCCCACTTTCTCCCACGCTGAACATGAGATCAGTGAACGCCCCGCGCTAATACGAAACTTGAAGCAAATTCTCAAGATTTTAACAGTCCGCATTGTTGACAGGACGGCCCAGGGGCCCGTAGGTTGGGCGCTCCTAGTGGGAAACCGTGGGAGAAAGTGTCGCGGTAACCCATTCGGTGGAGTCTCATGTTCCGCGGGCAGTTCACACATTCCGTCGATGCCAAAGGGCGCGTCAGCTTGCCTGCGCGTTTCCGCGACGTTTTGACGGCCGGGGGCGACGCGCGCTTCGTCCTCACGCCCGCTCCTTTCGACACCTGTCTGCACCTTTATCCCATGCGCGCCTGGGAAGAGTTCGAGCAGCGCGTCTCGGAACTCTCGAGCATGGATCCGAACGTGGTGCGCTTCCGGCGGCTGTACGTGTCCGCCGCGGTGGAATGTGAACTGGACAAGGCCGGCCGCGTGCTAGTCCCGCCCGCTTTGAGAGACCGAGCGCACCTCGACCGAGACGCCATCTGGGCGGGCATGGGGCGCATCCTCGAACTGTGGTCGAAGCCGGACTTCGACCGCGCGCTCACCATGACCGCCGACGAGGCTGCGGCTTTCCGCGCGGCCATGGAGCAGATCAAGCTATGACGATGCCTGCAACCAACCTCGACGAACCGGGCTTCACGCATGTCAGCGTGCTGCTCGAAGAAGTGACGCAGGCGTTCTCGGAAACGAGCGGCCTGGTCATCGACGCCACCGCGGGTGGAGGCGGTCACTCTTACGCGCTGCTCAAGCGCTACCCGAACATCTCGCTCTTGGCGTTCGATCGCGACGCCGACGCGGTGCACGCCGCGTCCCAGCGCCTCGCAGAGTTTGCGCCGCGGGCTCGCGTCGAGCACGTCGCGTTCTCCGGCATTTCGGCTCGACTCGACGAGCTCGGTGTCGGCGAGATCTCTGGGCTCGTGGCCGATCTCGGCTTGAGCTCCCACCAGCTCGGCGCCGCCGAGCGTGGCATGAGCTTTCGCGCCGAGGGGCCCCTCGACATGCGCATGGACCCGACGCGCGGCGAGACCGCCGCCGAGCTCATCGCGCGCCTCTCACAGGAGGACCTGGCGGACGTCATCTACGATCTCGGCGAAGAGCGCGGCTCGCGGCGCATTGCGCGTTGCATCAAGCAAGCCCTCGCGCGTGGTGAGCTCGAGACGACCTTGGACCTGCGGCGCGCCGTCGTGAAGGCGCTCGGCCCGCGACGCATCGGCGGCGTGGATCCTGCGACGCGCACCTTTCAGGCGCTGCGCATGGCGGTCAACGAAGAGATCGACGAGCTCTCGGCGTTGCTCGATCTGGCGCGGGCGCGCTGTCTGCCTGGCGGTATCGCGGCCTTCATTAGCTTCCATTCGCTGGAGGACCGCCGCGTCAAACGCGAGTTCATGAAGCGCGACTTCTGGCAGCGCATCACGCCCAAGCCGCTCGTGGCCAGCGACGCGGAGCAAGCCGAAAATCCCCGTTCGCGCAGTGCCAAGCTGCGCGTCGGATGTCGGCAGAGTCAGTCCCTGTTCGAGCTCGACTCCGAGGAGGAATGAAGGCCGAACGAAACTTCCTCGTGCTGTGGACCTTGGCGGTCGTAGCTGCCACCGCGGCGTTCGTGTTGCACCTCGGGTTGCGCGTGCGCTCGGTGGAGCTCGGCTATGAGCTCGGGCGCTCGCACGCGCACGTGCAGCGCTTGCGCGAGGTGCGGCATGTGCTCGAGGTCGAGCTCGGCAGTCAGAAGACTCCGGAGCGCGTGGACTTCGTAGCGCGCACGCTGCTCGGCATGAGCGAGCCTTCGCCCGATCGCGTGCGCAGCGCAGGCGCTCGTCCCCACGTGGAAGAGCCCGAGGTCTCGCTAAAGCCCGCCGACGCAGCGACGAGCGAGGCTCCGGCGCCGGCCGATGGTGACGCGCTCGAGGAGGTGCCGGAATGAGCCAAGCTCCGCCGAAGGATACGGCCAGGGCCAAGGCCGCCGTGAGTAACCCGCTGCCCGCTCCCAAGCGCCTGGCTTCGCGGGCCCGCTGGATCAAAGTCCGCATGGGGATCTTGTGCGGTGTGCTCTCGCTCGGCCTCGGATTGTTGGTGTCGGCGGGCTACACGATCATGATCGAAGACGGCTCTGCGTGGCGTGAGCTAGCGGAGTCGCAGCGCCAGCGCCGCCTGCACGTGGCTCCGAAACGTGGCACCGTCTATGATCGCTCTGGCGGCGCGCTGGCGGTCAGCGTCGAAGTTCCGAGCGTGAGTATGGACGCGATTGAGCTGTTGCGCGGGGTCGCGCCGCAGCGCGTGCCGCTGGTTGCGCGCGACGCTGCGAACCGGATTGCCACTGTGCTGGGCATCGACCCGGCCAGCGTGGAACGCCGCATCTTGGCCAAGCGGCGCTTCGTCTGGCTGAAGCGGCAAATCAGTGCGGAGGAGGCGGACAAGATTCGCGCCCTGGCTGCCGAGGGCGCCGAGGCGGACCGCATCCACGGGCTCAGCGTGGAAGGTGAGGGGCGTCGTTACTATCCGCGGCGCGAGCTGGCAGGGCCGTTGCTCGGTTTCGTGGCGCCGGACGGCGAAGGCAAAGACGGCCTCGAATACGCCCTGAACGGCGAACTGCGGGGGCAGCCGGAGCAGTTGCGCGGTTTGCGCGATCGCTCGGGCCGCTTGGTGTTCTCTGACGGCGTCGAAGACGAACAGGCGCTCGCCGGGCACAACCTCTATCTCACCATCGATCAGGGCATTCAGTTCGTTGCTGAGCGCGAGCTCGCGGCCGCAGCACGCACCTTCGAAGCCAAGGGCGGCTCGGTCGTGGTCATCGATCCCGCCACGGGCGAGATCCTCGCTATGGCGAGCTGGCCGCTCTTCAATCCGAACGACTACCAGGAGAGTGAGCCGACCTCGCGACGTGACCGCGCGCTCACCGAAGCCTTCGAGCCTGGTTCCACTGCCAAGATCTTTACGCTCTCCGCAGGGTTGGCGGCCGGCGTCATCAAGCCGACCGACAAGCTTTATTGCGAGAAGGGCGCGATGCCGGTCGACAACGTGGTGATTCGCGATACTCACCCGTCAGAGTGGCTGACCGTCTCCCAGGTTCTGGCGCTTTCCTCCAACATTTGCGCGGCGAAGATTGGGTTATCGCTAGGCGGGGATCGGCTCTACGAGACGTTGCGCCGCTTCGGCTTCGGTGAGCCGACGGGCCTACCGTTTCCGGGTGAAGCGTCCGGAACACTGCGCCCGCGCGGACGACCCTGGGTCCAGGTTGAGACGGCGGCCGCCTCGTTCGGGCAGGGCGTCAGCGTGACCAACCTGCAATTGGCCATGGCCACTGCGGCGATCGCCAACGGCGGCGAGTTGATGGAGCCTCTGTTGGTTCGCAAAGTCACGACGGCCACCGGAGAGGTGCTGCGTGAGGCGGTGCCGCGTGTCAGGCGACGCGTGGTGCCGGCCGCCGTGGCACGCACGATGGCGGAGCTGCTCGTGGCGGTGACGGAAGGGGAAGGCACCGGCGTCGAGGCGGCTATCAATGGCTACAAAGTCGCCGGGAAAACCGCTACCGCGCAGAAGACCGACGAGGCGACGGGGCGCTACTCGCTCGATCGCTTCATTGCCTCTTTCGTTGGCTTCGTGCCCGCAGACAAGCCCATGATTGCGATCGCCGTCACGCTCGACGAGCCGATGCTCGAGCACGCGGGTGGCGTGGTGGCGGCGCCCATCTTCCGCCGGGTCGCGCAGATGGCGCTCGAGGCGCGGGGCCTCATTCCGAAGGGCGCCACACGCGCGGATCTCAGCGAGCTGTCGCGCAGCCCAGATCCAGCGTACGTGGCGTACGCAGCCTTGCGCGCGGCGGCGGGCAAGGCGCCTCCCGTGCAGGAGAGCGTCGGCAGCGGCCCGGCCCCGCAGGGCAAGCTGCGCGTTCCGGACATGACGGGCTGGCCGGCGCGCGAGGCTTTGAAGAAGTCGTTCGAGCTCGGGGTAGTGCCGAAGCTCCAGGGCAGCGGGCTTCTGGTGAGTCAAACACCGCCACCTGGTGCCGTGGTCGACCCTGGCTCGTCTCTGACGCTGGTCTTCGAGCCCGCTTCATGATGGCGCTAGCGATGACGGAAGCCACTTCTCAAGGAACGAGGTCTGGCGTCACGCTGCGTGAGCTCGCGCAGAGCCTCGAGGGGTTCGCCCCGCTGTTGACCGGCAATGCCGAGACCGCGCTCCGCGGGGTGCGACAAGACTCGCGTGAGGTGGCGCCGGGGGATCTGTTCGTTGCGCGCAGCGGGCAGCGCGACGACGGCGCACGCTACGTTGACGCGGCTATCGAGCGCGGCGCCGTTGCGGTCATGCGCGAGCGAGGGAGCCCCACGACGGAGCTTAGGGTCCCCACGCTTTGGGTCGACGATATCGCGCGCGCGTTCGCCTTTGCCGCGGAGACGATCTACGGCGCGCCGAGTCGCAAGCTTCACTTGCTGGGCGTGACGGGTACCAACGGCAAGACGACTACTGCGTTTCTCGTCGATCAGGCGCTCGCGGTGCTTGGGCAGCGCTCAGCGCGGATCGGCACGCTGGGCTTCGCGTTCGCCGGGCGAGAACAAGCGGGCAGCCACACCACGCCCGAGGCCGACGCGATCTCCAGACGCCTCGCCGAGGTGGTCGCTGCCCGGGGCTCGCACTGCGTGATGGAGGTGTCGAGTCACGCCATCGCGCTCGAGCGCGTCGCGGCGCTCTCGTTCGAGGTGGCTGCGTTCAGCAACTTGACGCAAGACCACCTCGATTTTCACGCTTCGATGAGTGCTTATGCAGCGGCCAAAGCGCGCTTGTTCACGGAACTCGCGCCGCGTGCGTCCGTGCTGAACGTGGACGACGCCTTCGGGCGTGAGCTTGCCACGCGGGCAAAAGGGCGCGTTCTGCGGGTTTCCCAGCGGGAGCCAGCGGAGGTTCGCGCGCTGTCAGCGTCGCTCGACATCGACGGCATTCGCGCCGACGTCGACGTGGAAGGCGTGCGCCTCTCGCTCGAGAGCCGCCTGGTTGGGGCGCACAATTTGGACAACCTGTTGTTGGCGCTCGGCATGTTGGTTGCGCTCGGGACTCCGCCGCAACGGGCGGGGCAAGCGCTGTCCGGAGTGTCCGGCGTTCCAGGGCGGCTCGAGCGTTGCGATGAGCCAGGGGATGAGCTGCTAGTGGTGGTGGACTACGCCCACACCCCGGATGCGCTGACGCGCGTGCTCGCGGCGCTGCGACCCCTGACGCGCGGGCGGCTGGTTTGTGTGTTCGGGTGTGGAGGCGATCGCGATCCAGGCAAGCGGCCCTTGATGGGGCGCGCCGTCGCAGAGCATGCTGATTTGGCGATCGTCACCAACGATAACCCGCGCACGGAGGCACCCGAAGCCATCGCTGAGGCGGTAGTGCGAGGGCTCGGCGAGGGCGAGCATCCGTACTTGGTCGAACTCGACCGGGCGCTGGCCATCGAGCGCGCGATCGCCGGCGCGGCAGCGGGCCACACTGTGTTGATCGCTGGCAAGGGCCACGAGGACTACCAAATCTTCGGCGCCGAGAAGCGTCCGTTCGACGACCGCGTACAGGCGCGCCAAGCGCTCACGCGGCGGCGGCTTGGGAGGGAGGTCTGATGGCGAGCCTCATTCCCGAGAATCGTGCGCGCTTCACGCTCGGCGAGATCGCCGAAATCGCCAGCGGCACCCTCTACGGCGCGGCTGATCTCGCCGTCGAAGGCGTGGTGAGCGACAGTCGCCAGAACCTGGCAGGCAAGTTGTTCGTCGCGTTGCCCGGGGACCGCTACGATGGGCACGCTTTCGTTAGCGCCGCGCTCCGCGCCGGTGCGCGGGCATTGCTGGTAGAACGCGACGTCCCGGATGCGAAAGCCCCGCTGATTCGGGTGGCCTCGACGTATACGGCGCTTGGTTTGCTTGCGCGCGCGCAGCGCCGCCGGTGGGGAGGGCGTTTGGTCGCCGTGGCTGGATCAGCGGGCAAAACCACCACCAAGAGCTGCGTGGCCGCGGCCCTCGAATCGCTGTTGCCTGGGCGTGTTCACCATGTCGCTGGCAACCTCAACAATCGCGTGGGGGTGCCGTTCGTGCTGCTTTCGCTGGTCGCGGAGAAGCTCACTGCCGTCGTGGAGATCGGCACGAATGCGCCGGGTGAGGTGGCCGAGCTCACTCGGCTCGCGGAGCCTGATGTGGGCGTGCTCACGCTGATTGGCCTCGAGCATACCGAGGGTCTCGGCAGCTTGGATGATATCGACGTCGAGGAAAGCAGCCTGCTGCTCGGTCTCGGCGCGCGCGCAACGGCGATCGGAAATGCGGACGACGAACGGGTTCAGCGCGCCCTCGAGCGCTCGCGTGTCGCGGCTCGCGTCGGTTACGGATTCTCCGAGCGCGCCGCTTATCGAATCCTCGAACGCTCGATGAACCGGAGCGGCACCTCACGCTTGCGGATCGGCAGACCGGGACGCCCTGCGCTGTCACTCGATTGTCCACTGCTTGGGGACGCTGGCGCTTATGCGGTAGCGGCCGCCGTGGCTGCGGCAGAGGCCGCAACGACTCGAGAAATTCAGGCGGCAGAGCTGTCCCAGGCCGTTGCTCGTTGGGGCTCCGTCGAAGCCGGGCGCCTCAGTCCGCTCCCGCTCGCTGACGAGATTTTCGTGCTCGACGACACGTACAACTCGAATCCAGCTAGCTTGGCGAGCTCGGTGCGCGCCGCTGCAGAACTCTCGGTGGCACGCGCTGGGCGGCTCGTGCTCGTGCTCGGTGAGATGCGAGAGCTCGGCGAGCGCTCCCCCGAATTTCATCGCCAGGCGGCCGAAACGCTGCTCGGGGCTGGCGCGGGGCTCGTGCTGGGCGTGGTGGGCGATGCGCGCTGGTTTCTGGAACCGTTCACCAAACGCGGCGTCGAGACCGCCTTTTGCGAAGACGTTGAGGCCGCAGCGACGCTCCTCATGAGTCGATTACTGCCGGGCGACGTCGTCCTGGTCAAGGCGTCCCGTTCCGTGCGCGCCGAGCGCATCGTCGAACGGCTACGCGAGCGCGGCGGGAGCCCCACGTGATTTACGAATTCCTGTATCCGCTCAGTCAGCGCTACGAGTGGGCGCGCGCCTTCAACGTGCTCCGCTACACGCCGTTTCGCGCGATCATGGCCACCATCACGGCCATGCTGATGAGCTTCATGGTTGCGCCGTGGTTCATCAAGAAGCTACGCGGCAAGCAGATTAGCCAGATTATTCGCGAGGAAGGTCCCGCTTCGCACTTCTCCAAGCGCGGCACCCCGACCATGGGCGGGGCGCTGATCCTGGTCTCGCTCTTGGTGCCCACCGTTCTCTGGGCCGACGTCAAGAATGTGTTCGTGGTGGCGACGGCGGGGGTCACCGCGGGCTACGGCTTGGTCGGCTTCATCGATGACCGCTTGAAGATCGAAGGCAGCAATACACGCGGCCTGCCCGGTCGCTACAAGCTGCTCGGCCAATTCATCGTAGGCGGTTTTGCGATCGCCTACTTGTTCTTGAACGAACCCGGCCTGCCCAAAGAGTGGCTCGAGTTGCGCAATCGCTTGGCCGTGCCGTTTCTGGCCTTCGAGAAGCACCCGCTGGAGCTGCCGGTGGCGCTCTATGCCGTGCTGGCCGTGATCCTCGTCGTCTTCATGAGCAACGCGGTGAACCTCACCGATGGACTCGACGGCCTGGCGATCGGTCCAGTGATGATCAACGCCGGGACCTACCTGGTTTGGGCCTACGTGTCCGGCTCCGTACTGTTCGGGCGTCCACTTGCCGGCTACCTCGACGTCGCCGGTATCCCCGAGATGGCCGAGCTCAGCGTCTACGCAGCGTCGGTGATTGGCGCAGGAATTGGCTTTCTTTGGTACAATACGTATCCGGCACAAGTGTTCATGGGCGATGTCGGCTCGCTCGCGTTGGGCGGCGGGCTCGGCATGCTGTCGGTGCTCACCAAGACCGAGCTCCTCAGCGTGATCCTGGGCGGCGTGTTCTGGGTCGAGGCCGTCAGCGTCATCGTGCAGGTGGCGTCATTCCGACTGTTCAAGAAGCGCGTCTTCCTGATGGCGCCGATTCATCACCACTTCGAAAAAATGGGCTGGCCCGAGCCGCGCATTATCGTCCGCTTCTGGATCATCTCCGTGCTGCTCGCACTGGTGGCGCTCTCCTCTCTCAAACTCCGGTAGTCATGCAAGGCGCTCGGGTCATCATCGTCGGTTTGGGTCGCAGCGGAACGAGCGCTGCCAAGCTTTGCTTGTCGCGTGGCGCGACGGTCATTGGGACCGATCGCAGTCCACTCGAGCACTTGGCGAAGGAGGCGCGTGAGCTTCCGATTCAGCTCTTGGTCGGCGGACACACGGGCGTCGATTTCAGCGCAGCTGACTTGGTGGTCGTCTCGCCGGGCGTGCCCGCGCTGGGCGAGCTCGAAGCGGCTGAGGCGGCGGGCGTCGAGGTGATCGGCGAGCTGGAGCTCGCGGCGCGCTTCATCTCGGCTCCGATCGTCGCCGTCGGCGGTACCAACGGCAAGAGCACGACCACCACGCTGGTCGCGGATTTGCTGGCCGCTGAGGGCCGGCGTGTGTTCGCGGGTGGCAATCTGGGCACGCCGGCGTCGGACGCCGTGCAGGGTGCGTGGGATGTCGTCGTGCTCGAGGTGTCGAGCTTCCAGCTCGAACGCTCGCCCTCGTTCCGTCCGCGCGTGAGCATTTTGCTCAACGTGAGCGAAGACCACATGGATCGCTATCCGAGTTTTCCGGCGTACTCCGACGCCAAGGGCAACGCCTTTCGCAATCAAACCCGCGAGGACCTGGCGGTGATCCCGGCGGACGACGCCGAGTGCGAGCGACAAGCGCGGCGCGGCCAAGCTCGAGTGGTTCGGTTTGGTGAGCGCGGCGATTTCGCGATCATCGGTACGCGCGTCGTGGAACAGACGAGCGGCGCCGCGTTCGAGCTCGAAGAGACGCGGCTGTTCGGGCGCCATAACCGCGAAAACGCCGCGGCCGCCATCGCCACGGCGCGTGAGTTCGGCATTTCGGTTGAATCCGTGCAGCGCGCGCTGTCTGCCTTTCAGCCGCTCCCTCATCGCATGGCGCTAGCCTCGACGCTCCGCGGAGTGCGCTTTTACGACGATTCGAAGGGCACCAATGTCGGCGCCGCCGTCACGGCGCTCGCTGGCTTGAGCGAGCCTCGCGGGGTGTTGATTGCTGGCGGGCGTGACAAGCTCGGCTCCTATGAACCGCTAGTGGCCGCCCTCGAGAAACGCGGGCGGGGCGTGGTGGTGATTGGCGAAGCGAGCGATCGCATCGCGGACGCCGTCGCTGGACGAGTTCCGCTCGTGCGAGCGGGCAGCATGGACGAAGCCGTACTCGCCGCCTATCGCATGGCAGAGCCTGGGGACGCAGTCCTGCTGAGCCCGGCCTGCTCGAGCTTCGACATGTTCACGAGCTACGCCGATCGCGGGCGAAAATTCGTCGAAGCGGTGGCGCGACTGGCCGAAACCCTCGCGAAGGAAGAACCATGAGCTGGCTTGGAGAAGCTCCGCGCAGTGCGACGGACCGGCGCGGTCCGGTGGACGTCGTGTTGGCCGCTATCGTGATCGCGTTGCTCGGCTTTGGCGTGGTCATGGTCTACAGCGCCAGCGTGATCGAGGCCACGGTAGTGTTCCGTGATCCGCAGCATTTCTTGAAGCGCCAAGTCCTCTACGCGATCGGCGGCTTCTGCGTGATGGTCGGCTTGTCGCGCGTCGATTATCACCGCTTGCGCAAATATACCTACCCGCTGCTCGGTGTCGTCACGTTCATGATGATCCTCAGCGTCATTGGGTTCGGGCACTCCGGTGGTGGTGCGGCGCGCTGGCTGGCCGTGGGCCCAATCCACATTCAACCCTCCGAGGCGGCGAAGCTCGCGCTCGTGCTGTGGCTCGCTTACTCGCTCGAAAAGAAGAGCGACCAAGTTCGTAGCTTCTCGATCGGCATGCTGCCGCACTTCTTGATGGCGGGCTTTCTGATGGTGCTTTGCCTGAAGCAGCCGGACTTCGGCGGCGCCACCGTGCTGCTGTTGCTCACGTTCACGTTGCTGTTCGTGGCCGGCGCGCGCCTCGGCTACTTGCTTGGCGCGGCCATCCTGGGTGCGGTGTTCGCTGCTTGGGCCGTGCGTTTCACTCCCTATCGCTGGGAGCGCATGTTGGCTTGGTTCAACATGGCGGATCATCGGCAGGACCTCGCGTATCAGCCGTTCCAGTCGGTGATGAGCTTCGGCTGCGGGCAAGCCACGGGCATGGGGCTCGGCAAGGGCTTACAAGTCCTCTACCTGCCGGAAGCCCATACCGACTTCATTTCCGCCATCATCGGCGAAGAGCTCGGCTTCATCGGCATCCTGGCGCTGGCGGCGGCCTATCTCGTGGTCGTCGTGCGCGGCGTGCGCGCGGCGCTCAACGC
>JAEUAF010000184.1 GCA_019695485.1 Sorangium sp. | reverse complement strand
GCTTCGGCGTAGAGCGTGCCGAAGGCGAGCGAGGATTTTCCAGACCCGGAAACCCCAGTGAAAACCACCAATTTGCCCCGCGGAATGTCTACGTCCACGTTCTTCAAGTTGTGCTGGCGCGCGCCGCGCACACTGACGAAGCCATCAGCGGCGCCAATTGAAGAGACGGGCGGGGCGTCGGGGAGCACCGCACCACGCGATGCAATACGTGTGCCGCGTGCCACCCGAGGCGTTCTTGCGGCCTTGGGCAGACACTTCGGAAGCGTGGGACCGCTAGCTCAGCCGATTAGTCGATGAACGCGGCAAATTCGCGGCGGCTGGCGGCGTCGAGCTCGTTCGGCGCGCAGACCCGATAGAGGTCGCCGTGCACATCTTCCAAGATCAGTGCGCCATTTTCGAGCTCGCGCGGCCAGGCGTCGAGCGCGGTTTGAAAGCGGCGCAGACCTTGGCGGGTTTCGACTTCGAAACAGCGCAGCTCGAAGTCCTCCGTCACTTTCAGGATGCGCACGACCTCGAGCACGAACGACGAGCGCGAAAGCGCGCGCTCGAGCTCGGCCCGTGACTCCGGGTCGAGCTCTGAGGGATCGGCGACGAAGGCGCGTTCCGCCCCAGCGCTGTCACGCAGTGAGAGGAAGGTCGTCGGATGGCTCCACGGAAAGCAGCGCACGATGTCGACCGGTGTCGCCCGCAGCGCTCCCCGCGTGGCGGTACGCCCTGTTGCACCCTCGCGCGTGCTTAGGGGAGCGCCCTCGCGCGTGCTCAAGGGAGCACCCTCGCGCGTGCTCAAGGGAGCACCCTCGCCGGCCTTCGCGTTTTCGATGAGCCAAAGCTTCCCGTCGATACGTCGCTCCAGCGAGATTCTGGGCGAGGATCGCGGTCGCCCTGCCTGCTCCTTGTGGAGGGTCGTGATGCCTGAGCGTTCCTGGCGAGTTTCACGCAGCATTTTGCAGTTCCTGTTGGAGAGTCACGAGTTTCTTGTAGATGCCGTGCTCGAGCGCGAGCAGTTCGGCGTGCGTGCCCACCTCGGCGAGCTTGCCGTCTTCGATGACGAGCAAGCGCGAGGCGCGGCGCAGCGTGGAGAGGCGATGCGCGATGGCGAACACCGTGCGTCCCGCGACTAGCCGATCCAACGCTTCCTGGATCTTCTGTTCGGTCTCGGTGTCGACGGCGCTGGTGGCCTCGTCCAAGATCAGGATGCGTGGGTTGTTGAGCACCGCGCGGGCAATGCTGATGCGCTGGCGTTCACCGCCGGAGAGCGTGTGCCCGCGCTCGCCGACGAGGGTGTCGTAGCCGAGCGGCAGGCGGCACACGAAGTCGTGCGCGTTGGCGGCGCGCGCGGCAGCGACCACGTCCTCGAGGCTGGCTTCCGGGCGCCCGTAGCGGATGTTGTCGAGCAGGCTGCCGTGAAACAGGTACGGATCCTGAAGCACGATGCCGACTTGGCGCCGGTAAGCCCCGCTGTCGAGGTGACGGACGTCCACGCCATCCACCAAAATCTGTCCGCTTTGCACGTCGTAGAAGCGGCTCAGGAGGTTGATGAGCGTGGTTTTTCCGCCACCGGAGGGCCCCACGAGGCCGATCAGCTCGCCCGGCTCGACTTGGAACGACACGCCGCGCAACACGTGGCGCGTGGGGTCGTAGCCGAAGCTCACGTCGCGAAATTCGATGCGACCCTGAATCGGTTCGAGCGTGATCGCCGGCTCGCGGTCGCGCACCTCGGGTTCGGTGTCCAGCACCTCGAACACGCGCTGCGCCGAAGACGTGGCCCGGTGCAACATGCGCGCCACTTGACCCACAGTTTCGATAGGTTGCACGAACATCGTCATGTAGAGCAGGAAAGAGACGAAGGTGCCCGTCGAGAGGTGCGGGCCGAGGACCGAATCGTGCCCCAACAAACGCGGGAGCGCGGCGCACCACACGCCCAGCAGTGTCAACTGAATCCCGAAGGTGAGGCGCGGCCAGAAGCTGGTCCACACCGCGTGGATGCGGTTGAACTCGCCGACCACGTCGCGATTGCGCTCTTCGAAGCGCGTGAGCTCCTTGCCCTCTTGGTTGAAGGCCTTGACGACGCGCATGCCCGGAATCGTGTCCGAGAGCACGTCCGTGAGCCGCGACCACTTGCGGAATGCCCTGAGAAACAGGGTTTCCATGCTCTCGCCGTTGCGGTAAATCGCATAACAGAGCAGCGGCACCGGCGCGCTGATCACGAGCCCCAGACGGAAGTCGAGATAGATCAAGATCCCGGATAGGCCGAGCAACATGACGGCCGAGAGCGAAACCTCGACCACTCCGAAAGCCAAAAACTCCCAGAGCCGGTCAGTGTCGGAGCTCACGCGCGTGATCAGACTTCCGACCTTCTTCCTGCCGAAGAAGCTCATGCTGAGCCCCTGCAAATGCGCGTAGACGCGATCGCGCAGATTGCGCGCCACGAATTCACCGAGCTCGGCCATCAAGCGCAGCCGAACCCAAACACACAGCTGGCGCGTCACGTAGACCAGCGCGATGCCGAGCACGCACAACCACGCCGACTGCGTGACGGCCGCGGCATCGAGGCGTCCCGCTTGCACGGGGCCAATCACGCCGTCGACGAGATGACCGGTCAGGTAAGGCGGCACCATCGACAACACGGTGATCCCGAACGCCGCGCTCATGCCCCACGCCACGCGGCGTCGGTACGGCTCGAGATACGCCAAGAGGCGCCACAAGACGGCCAATTTGTTAGCCGACACCAGGGCCTGGGCCTCACGGACCGGCTCGAGCAGGCTCGCCTGGTAGTCGGCGTCGGCGTCGCTGTTGCTGGGTTCTCCGCGCCGCCCTTCGAGGGCTTGCTCCAAGAGCAGACGCAAGCGCCCGATGTTGCGGCGCTGGCGCCGCGTGAAATAGAGCTCGGCGAGCGGTGCCTCCCCGCTCTCGCCGTGAAGGCGCAGGACCTGGCAGGAGAGGCCCGGCTCGGTGCTCACTGCTCGGATGCGAGCCCGCTCGAAGCCACGCACCTCTAGGGCGCCTCGGTCTTCGGATACGACGGCCACACAGTCGTCGCTGAGCACGATCCACGTTTCGTGAAAGCAGAGTTCGACATCGAGGTCCGCCAGCGCATACGCGCGAACTTCACTTTGACCGAGTGCCGTTGCCGCCGCCTGACGGACGGGCTCGGGCAGCCTGATGTGTTGATCGAGGTAGCGCTCGAAGAGCTCGGATTGAGAGAGGGGCTTGTGCGACATGATGAGTCTCGACGCGGGCCGCACGCGGGCTGCGGTAGGCGCGGCTCGTATGCGCGTTTCGTGCCGTCCCGGACTCGCGCAGCGGCGCGAGGGCAGGCGGCCGCCGCGAGGGTCGATTGGCAGCCATTTCTGCGGTGCGCGGGGCCCGGGCCCAGGCCAACCTCGGAGCTCGCGGCGCGAAACCGCTCCTGCGCGCACGAGCTTGCGCAAGCCCGAGCTCAGCCTTTGCGCAGATCGCTGCGCAAGTCGCGGCCGAGCCGCTTGGTTCGCGAGGAAGCGCGCAGCTTCGTGAGGAAGCGCGCAGCTTCGCGAGCAGTTGTTTTTGGGGGCAGCAGGGTGACGGGCGCGCCGCGCGACGGGGGCGGCGTTGGGCAAAGGCAGCGGCACGCGGCGCGGGTCTGGCGCCGCGCCTGCCCGGCGCTGTTTGGTGACGGGGGCTCGGTCGAGGCCATAGAACTAGACACGCTCGCAACGCCGCCTTAGGACGCCTCGAGAGTCCGTTCCGTATGCCCCTTGAGCCCAGTACCGAGCCACAGCTGCCGCTCTTGGAGCGCTGGGGGCTCAGCGTATTGAAGGGCGCGCCTCGGGAGCCTCCGGCGGCCGGTGCCGACGACCCGATTCACGTACTAAATCCAGACGAG
>JAEUAF010000771.1 GCA_019695485.1 Sorangium sp. | reverse complement strand
ACGGCGTCGAGAGCGCGGCGTTTGGTGCAGCATGACTCGAGTGACGAAGACAGGGTCGAAGTGGCTCGTCAGTGGGCCCTTGACGGCGGACGCATTGGCCGGCGCGCAACGGCTGCTGCTCGCGGCTGGTGCCGAAGAGGGGTGGGGTGAGGATGAGGGCGAGGCGCTGGACCTCTCCGAGGTCGACGCGATCGACGTGAAGGGCGTGCAACTGATCGCCGCATTTCTCAAGGCACGGAGCGGGAATCGGATCGAGCGGCCGAGCCCGGAAGTGCGCGCACTATTCGTGCGTCTGGGTGCCTTCCCCGAACTGCAGGCTGAACCATGAGCGCGCTTGTCGAGGCCGACCTCGGGGGCGAGACGTCGCGCAGCCAGCAGATCACGCTCAGCAAGCGCGAGTTCGAGCAGCTGAGGGACCTGATCGAGTCGAATCTCGGGATCAGCGTCGCCGACAACAAACGTGCGATGCTCGAGACGCGCATCGCGCGTCGCATGCGGGAGCTTTCGCTAAGTACCATCAGCGAATACTGCAAGCTGCTGTTCGGCGCCGATCGTGGCGGCCAAGAGCGCCAGGCCTTCTTCGATCTGGTGACCACCAACAAGACATCGTTCTTTCGCGAGCGAGAACAGCTCGACATGCTCGCGCAGGATCTGCTGCCCGCGCTATTGGAGACTGCGGCGCGCGAACGACGGCCCCTGCGAGTTTGGAGCGCGGCTTGCTCGACCGGGCAAGAGGTCTGGACACTGGCGATGATGCTCGATCAAGCGCGCACACGGCAGCGAATCCAGGCGGAGTTCGTGGTGCTTGGCTCCGATATCTCCACCCGCGTGCTGAAGACTGCCATGTCCGCCAAATACTCGCGCGCCGATCTCGAGGAATTGCCGCGCGAATGTGAGCCCTATTTCATGCGTAGCAAGACCCCGGGCCACGACCTTTTGCGCGTGGTGCCGGAGCTCAGACGCCGCGCCGGCTTCTTTCGACAGAACCTGATGGACGACGAGCTCTTGGTGGGGGAGCGCGTGGACCTCGTGCTCTTGCGCAACGCGCTGATTTACTTCCCGCGTGAGCGGCAGCACGCCATCGTGCGGCGCGTCAATCGGATGTTGCGTGGTGGCGGGCTGTTCCTGGTGGGTCTGACCGAGACGCTACACGGTACTGGCGAACCCTTGGTTCACCTTGGTCGCTCGATCTATCAGCGGGAGGCAGCGCGGTGACTTCGCCGATTCGCGTCATGCTGGTGGACGACTCGGCGCTGGTGAGGCAAGCGCTGCGCGACGTTTTGAGCGACGACGCTGGCGAGTTCAAGGTTATCGCCGCCGTCGGTGATCCCTTTCAGGCGGCGGCTCGCCTGCGCGCGGAACTGCCGGACGTGATCGTTCTCGACATCGAAATGCCGAAAATGGACGGCGTGACGTTTCTTCGGAAATTGATGCGTCAGCAGCCGATTCCGACCGTGATTTGTTCTTCGTTGGCTCACGAGGGCGCAGGCGTCACGCTGGCTGCGCTCGAAGCCGGCGCCGTCGATATCATCCTGAAGCCGGACCTCTCGACGCGCGCGTTCTTTCTCGAAGCGCGCGCGCGGATTCAAGACGTGGTGCGCGCCGCAGCCTCGGCTCGCGTGCAGCGTCGCAAGCCAGGGGTCCGCAAGAGCGCCGAGCGCGTGGTGCCCCACCTTACCAAGACCACCGACCGCGTCGTAGTGGTGGGTGCCTCGACTGGCGGCACCGAGGCCATCGCGACGTTGCTCTCGGGGCTCGACGCGCACTGCCCTGGGGTCGCCGTCGTGCAGCACATGCCGGCTGGATTCACCGCCTCCTTCGCCAAGCGATTGAACGAACGCTACCCCCTCGAAGTGCGCGAAGCGCGCGACGGGGATCCGATGTTGCCGGGACAAGTTTTGCTGGCGCCCGGCGACCATCACATGGAGCTTTACCGCGACGGCGCGCGTTATCACGTGCGCGTGCACCAGGCCGCAGCCGTCAACCGCCACCGTCCCTCCGTCGATGTGTTATTTCACTCCGCGGCCCAGCACGTGGGCGCCAACGCCGTCGGGGTGATTTTGACCGGGATGGGCGCGGATGGGGCTCGTGGCATGAAGGCGATGCGAGACGCCGGCGCGGCCACGGTTGGGCAGGACGAGGCGAGTTCCATCGTCTACGGCATGCCGTACGAGGCCTTCAAACAAGGGGGCGTGCAGCACGTCTGCTCGCTCGATGACGTCGCAGCGAAGGTGATTGAGCTCGCCAACGCGCGCGCCGCGGCCCGAGACCACGACCACGCGCTCGAGCAGCGACAAGCGTCCCCGAAGGCAACCGGTGGACGCGGACACTGAGTCGAAGGTTCGGTCGCGCCGAACGCAGTCGTTTAGAGGAAAATCATGATCGTTCTCACCAATCAATACGTCACTTTCAAGCTGGATGACGAGATCTATGCGCTGGACGTGGCTCATGCGCGAGAGATCGTCGGCGTTCCACGTTTGACGCGCATGCCGAAGGCGCCGGCCTGGATCCGCGGGGTGATCAACCTGCGCGGAAGTGTGGTGCCGGTGATCGATCTCAAGCACAAGTTCGAGATGGGCGCGACCGAGATCGGGCCGGACTCCTGCGTGCTGATCGTCGAGTTCATGTTCGAGGACGCGATCTTCGTGATTGGCGTGCTCGTCGACGCGGTGCTTGCGGTGTTCGAGCTCGCGCCGTCCGAGGTCGAAGCCCCGCCGAAATTCGGCGCGCGCTACTCGCGGAAATATCTGAAGGGCGTGGGTCGTCTGGATGGTCGCGTATTCATGATTCTGGAAGCCGACGAAGTATTTTCCGACGTCGACGCAGAGCTGGCCGGGCCAGAGAGCGGCCAAGATGAGCTTCCAAGTGCAGCGGGCGAGGACGCCCCTTCGCAGATCGCAGACGTAGGCTGAATCAACTCGTTCGTGCACGCGCCGCGCCGGCAGCGTGCGAATGTTCCGTTCGACAAGGATTAGAGGGTTAGCAACATGCAGTGGGTCAACAATCTCCGTCTCCCCGTCAAACTCACAGGGGCTTTCATTCTGCTCAGCATCATCGTTGCCTGGGTGGGCAACATTGGTCGCACGACGAGCGCGGAGCTCGGCGGTCGCGTCAAGTCGATGAAGGTCGACGTCGTTGATGCCATCATCAACCTGCAGACCGTGGACCACGAGATGCAGCTCTATCGTGGAGACGTGTGGAAGCTGCTGGCGCAGCCTGTGGGTGCCGACCGCAGCGGTAGTACGAGAGATTGAAGCCCGACCGCGCGCTATCGAAGCCGCGTACGCCAAGTACGAGGCTTCCGCGACGTTCCCCGGCGAGGCCGAGCAGCGCCAGCTGTTCCGCAGCGCGCTAAGCCAGGTGATCGCCGCCAGGAGTCACACCGTGGTCGTCAGCGAGCGCTCGCTCAAAGAAGGTCACGATGTCCTCACTCAGGAAGGCAACGCGCCCGACCGCGCAGCGCGTGCGGCGCTGCAAAAGATCGTCGAAATCAACGTCAAGCAGGCAGAGCTGCAGGCCAACCAGGCCGTCGAGACCGCGCACAACGCGACCCAGCAAATTCTGATGTTCACGCTCGGCGGCGCGCTGCTCGCCGTCGGGCTCGGCCTGGCCTTGTCGAAACTCATCACAGGCGCGCTCGGTCAAGTGTCGCGCGCAGCCCAGCAGATTGCCGGCGGCAACCTGGACGTGCAGATCGAACTCGATCAAAAGGATGAAATTGGTCAACTGGCAGAGACGCAGCGGCGCATGGCCGAAAACCTGCGCTCCACCATCTTGCAAATTCAGGGCGTCGCCGAGCACGTGGCGGCCGGCAGTGAGCAGATGACGGCCTCTTCCGAGCAACTGTCGCATGGCGCGACGCGCCAGTCCGCCGCAGCTGAGGAAGCCTCGGCGTCGATCGAGGAGATGTCGGGCAGCATCGCCCAGAACGCCGACAACGCCGGCCAGACCGAGCGGATTGCGGTGCAGACAGCGCAGGACGCAGAGCGTTCCGGCGTGGCGGTCAGCAAGAGCGTCACCGCGATGCACGAGATTGCCGCGAAGATCTCGATCGTCGAAGAGATCGCGCGTCAGACCAACCTGCTCGCGTTGAACGCGGCCATCGAGGCGGCGCGCGCCGGCGAACACGGCAAGGGCTTTGCGGTCGTCGCGGCGGAGGTGCGTCGGCTCGCCGAACGCAGCCAGGCCGCTGCAGGAGAGATTACGACCATCTCCTCGGCCACCGTTCGTGCGGCCGAAGAGGCCGGCGAAATGCTCAAAGCGACGGTGCCCGCGATCCGCAAGACTTCCGCGCTGGTCCAGGAAATCTCCGCGTCCACGCGCGAGCAGAGCACCGGATCGCAGCAAATCAGCATCGCCATCCAACAGCTGGACCAGGTTATCCAGCAAAACGCCTCGGCCGCCGCGGAACTCTCGGCAACCTCCGGGGAGTTCTCGACGCAGGCCCAGCGACTGCAGGAGCTCGTCTCGTTTTTTCAGGTGGGTGATGCGGGAGCGCAGCGTCAGGTCGCGCGTCCAAAGGCGCATCGCCGAGCAGCGCCCCCGTCGCGCCAACGGAGCTCGCAGTTTCCCAAGGCCCAACCGGTCGCGTTGGCTCGGGCCGCCGGTCACGACGTAGACTCGGGAACAGCACCGCGCGGGGCGATTGTGCGGCTCGGTCCCGATGCCGAAGACGCGGACTTCGAGCAGCCCTGAGCTCGGCGCGGCCGAGCCGGCCGTTTGCAGATTCCGCGTGGCGGTTCGCCTCACAGCGCAATTCATGCGCTCGAGGCGCGCTGGAGCAGAACGAGAATGGCCGGGTTTGTCCCGGCACGGGGGGCTGGCATGAGCGATGCACTGCTCGCCCCATATGAGCAAGCCGATCCCGACTGTGCAGAAGTACATGACCACCAGCCCGCACTCCGTAGGACACGATCAACCGATGGCCGTGGCTGGAAAGATCATGCGCGAGCACGCGATTCGGCACTTGCCTGTGGTGGACCAGGGGAAGATCGTGGGGCTGGTGTCGGAGCGGGATCTCCACCTTGTCGAGTCGCTCGGCGGTGTCGATCCACGCAGCGTGCTGGTGAGTGAAGCCATGACGCAGGAGCCGTATCAGGTCCCCCCGAGCGCGCCGCTCGACGAAGTGGTGGCGACGATGGCGGTTCACAAATACGGCTCGGCCATCGTCGCGGAGCACGATCGCGTCGTCGGTATTCTGACGACAGTCGATGTTTGCAACGCGCTCGCTGACTTACTTCACACTCGCTTGGCCAAGTAGCCCGCCCGAGGCGTGGCAGTTTTGCCGTTCGCGACAGTCGAACGTGGCAGTTGTGCCGCAGCGCTCTGACCCAGGCCCTGACGCAGCTTGTCGGAGCTCAGCAGCCCAAAGCCAAGCGCAATCAGCCCAATTTCCTTGGCGCGTTTCAAGACGAGGAACGCCGCCACCACCTCGGTCGCGTCTGCTAGCCCGAGCGCGGAAAACAAGAGCGCATAGCCGGCGTCTTGCAAGCCCAAGCCTGCAGGAAGCACGAAGACCAGGTGGCGTACGAGGGCCAGGCTGACTTCGACGGCCGCTACCTGCCCGAAGCTTGGCGCTGCACCGAGCAAGTGGAGGCACACGTAAGTCTCGACGCTTTCGAGCGCCCAGACTCCCAGGAAGCCGGCGCTTGCTTCGAGTTGCCAGCGCAACGGCGAGCGGAAGAACTTGCCCAGATCGCCGTCGGTGCGCGCGAAGCTTTCGCGCTGGGCTTGCAGTTTGCTCCGAAGTAGCTGGCTCGGCAGCCGTTCCAGCAGCCGTTGCACCGAGCGGGCCGCGCGACCGCGAGCAAACACGAATCGCGTGCAAACCCCTGTGCTGAAAACCACGAGTGCCGCGCCACCGAGCACCAGCATGAACGTCGCTGCGTGCGACCGCGCGCCGTGCCCGAGGGCGGCACAACCGAGGAGCGCGGCGCAGCCGATGAATACCCCTTGGGACTCGAGCAGCAGGCACTTTCGGGCCAGGATCCCCGCCACCGCCGTGGGCGCGCTGAGCTTGGCGTGCCGTTCGAGTAGCGGCACTTTGCAGGGCTCGGCGAGTAACGCGCCGGCAGGCAAACTGAGCGAGAGCGCTTCACTCGCAAGCCGCACGCGTACCAGCGCCTTGTAGCTCACGCGGCTGCCAAGGGCATGAAAGATGCGCTGCCAGGCGACTGTTTCGAGGGCGAGGCCGAGTGCCTGCGGCGTCCAAGCCAAAAGCACCCCAAAGGGCCCAAGCTCGGCGAACAACGCCAGCACTCGCCCGAGCTTCAAGTCCCGGAACGTCCAGAGCAAGGCGGCCAGTGCAATGAACCAAAAACAGGCCCGGACGGCGTTGCCTCGCACGCGGTGGGTAGTCACGAAGCCAATGCATACGCGGCCCGACCAACCGCGGGATGGCGGAACTCAAACTAGAACGCTGCGTTTTCGGTTCGATTGGGTGACGCGGGCTCGCGGCCGCGTCGAGCCACGCCTCAGGAGGGTGGGGAATCCCAGTCCTGGACCGCTGCGCCCTTGAGAATCGACAGGATGTCGATCGCCGCCGCTGCGCCATCGCCGGCGCTGATGATGGCTTGGCTGCGCTCGGGTCGCACCTGGCGCCCCACGGCGTAGACGCCGTCGAGCGAGGTCTTGCCATTGATGTCCACCTTGAGACCGCCCGAGCCCTCGCTGCTGAGGCCGAGCTGCTGGGCGAGTCGCGGCGACTTGCCCTCGGAAAGGATCAAGAAGCGCGCCTCCACGCGCTCCCCACTCTCAAGGGTGACGCGAAAGCCAGTGCCCTCACGACTCAGGCTGTCGACGCGGGCGTTGACCAGTTTGGCGCCGAGCCGCTCGACTTGCTCGCGGGCGATGCGTTGAAATTCGCCCCCGTTGATCTCGGGAAAGCCCAAGTAGTTCTTGAGCAGCGCGTAGTGCATGGCCGTCTTGTCCTGACCGTAGACGCAGACACTCACGCCATTTTTTGCAAGGAACAACGCCGCGCTGAGGCCGCCAGGCCCATCCCCAATTACGACTACATCCATTGAGAGCTCTCCTCTGCCGAACGGCTACGTTTCCATCGGGCCGGCGCACCCGTCAAGCGCATCCCCCAGGCCCTTCGGGGCCGCGCCCGCTCCCCAGGGCTTCGCGCGGGTGGCGCGCGGGCGGATCCGGGCAGTCCGCGCAAAAAAGATCGCCGCGGGCCTCGGGTTTTCGGGAACGATGGGCGGATGCGTTTCAACCTCGCCGCGGGCCGCTGGCGCGGACTGGTCGCGGCAGCTGCTTCTGCCGTGGTCGCGCTCGTCAGCGCAGCGGAGCTTCTGCGTTTGGCGCTCCTCAAGCGCTTCAGTATCGACGAGTTTCAGTATGCTCACGCCGCCTGGTTGGTCTCGCACGGCAAGCTGCCCTATCGTGATTTTTTCGAGTTCCATTTTCCGCTGCCGTACCTGAGCTATTCGTTCTTGATCGGCGACGACCCTCTCAGCATTCTGCGCTTGCGAGGATTCATGCTGGGCAGCTTTGCGCTGACGAGCGCGGCGCTCTACCGAATCAATCGACGCGAAGGGGTGCTGATTGCTCTGGCCGGTCCCGTCCTGGCAGCCACCAGTGCGCCGTTCGTATTCTTCGCCACTGAAATCCGGCCAGACGCGTTGGCGTTCGCGTTGCTCTTGAGCAGCCTGGCGCTGTTGTTTCCTACGCCGGCGAGCCCGCTTCGCGGCTTTGGCGTGGCGGCGATTTGGTTCTTGTCGCTGTTCGCGTCCCAGAAGACGCTGATTTGTTCGCTGCCCTTGGCTGCGCTGCTGGCGCTCAACCTGATTCCTTCGACACGGCCCGCGCGGCTCTTTTCGTCGCGCGCTTCCGTTGTCGCCGGCGCTGCGCTGGTGGCGCTCGGGATTGTTGCCTATTTCTTGGTGACGCGCTCTGCTAGCGCTTGGTTCGAGCAAACGCTGCGTTGGGCGGCCTATCACGAGCGCCGCTACCCTGGGTTTTCGTGGACTGTTTACGGCGAACAGGCGCTGCGCGGCGCGCCCGTACTCTGCGCGCTCGGTCTGCTCGGCACTTGGCGGACGCTGAGCGCGCTCCGACGCGCGCAGGCGCTGCTCGGCGAGCCGGACCTCATTCTTGTCTTGGTGCTGGCAAGCTCGCTATTCTCGTTCGGATTTGCGAGAGCGCCCTTTCCGTACGCCCTTTTGCCAGGTCTCGGCATGCTCGCCGTGTTCGCTCCCCGCGGCTTGAGCTTCGCGCTGAGTCTGCTCGCGCGCGCCCGGATTTCGGCGAAACTTCGCAATCTCGGTGTCGCTGCGCTGTGGCTTTCGGTGGTGGCGCTCGGTCCTTTGGTCGGCGTCTTCGATATCGAGAAGAAGCTTGCCACAGACAATAGCTATCAGCGTCGGGTGCTCGCGGATGTCGCGCGCGTCACCAACATCGACGACCCCGTCTACGACAACTCCGGCGGCTACGTCTCGAGGCCCCACGTCGGTTTTCGGTTCTATACGAGTGCGCTCGACCGCAGCGTCGAGGCGAGCGAACTTCCGATCACGGTGCCGCGAGCGATTCGTGAAGCGGGCTGTACCGCATTCCTGTTCGATCTCCGCTTTCCTGGGCTTCCGCCAGCGCTGACGCGCTTCGTCGCGCAGCACTTCCAGCCGTACGACGCGGACTTGTGGCTCTGGGGGCAGCGCTACTCGGGCTCGGCGGAGGAGGTGACGTTCGACGCGGTGCGAGACGCCGAGTATTTCGTAGAGCCGGCAAGCGTCGCTACGGCCGGCGCTCTCAAGATCGACGGAGCCCGCGTCGATGCGAGCGAGTTCCGGCTGTCGGCCGGACTTCACCGCGTCGAGTACCGTGCAGGGATTCGCCCCTTCTTTTTGCTGTGGTTGCCGAGAAACCGTCAACACTACCGCCCCCGATATGGACAGCCGCCCGAGTTTTCCACGATCTTCTGAGGCCAGGCGTCGATGAAAGCGTTCCTGTATCGCGTCAGCAAAGCCGAGCCGGACGAGCTTGCTGCGGCGCTCTGGGCGTTCGCCTATTTCTTCGCGCTGCTCGCCAGCTACTATGTGCTGCGTCCGATTCGCGACGAGATGTCCATGCAAGTGGGGCCACGCGCGCTGTCGACGCTCTTCTCGGCAGTGTTCGTTGTCATGGTCGCGCTGGTGCCGTTGTTCGGCTGGCTCACGCGGCGCTTCACACGCCGCCGCTTGTTGCCGGGCTTGTACGCTTTCTTTGCCAGCAATCTGCTGGGATTCTTCGCGGTAATGCAAGCTTCGGGCAACCAAACGGCTTGGGTTGCGCGCGTGTTTTACGTGTGGGTGAGCGTCTTCAATCTGTTCGTGGTCTCGGTGTTCTGGAGCTTCATGGCGGACATCTTCGAGACACAGCAGGCCCGTCGCCTGTACGGCTTCATCGCTGCCGGGGGAACGGCGGGCGCGTTGGTCGGTCCGCTGATCACTGCCGCGTTCGTGACGCTGATTGGTCCGAAGCCATTGATGCTCGTCTCGGCGTCGTTCTTGCTGCTCGCGCTGCTTTCCATCGCCCGGCTTTCGAACTTCAGGAGCCGCGCTTCGGCTTCTGTCGCGACGTCTGCGTCGTCGCTTGGGTCCACGCTCAAAGGCTCGCTGTGGAGCGGCCTCGCTGACCTGGTTCGCTCGCGCTATTTGCTGGCGATTTGTGGGTTTTTGTTCAGCTACGCGTTGCTCTCGACCTTCCTCTACTTCCAAACGGCAGAGCTCTTGCCGCGGGAGATCAAGGATAGCGCCGCGCGCACGGCGCTGCTCGCGCGCTTCGACCTAGCGGTCAATGTGCTCACGTTGCTGCTTCAAGTGTTCGCGTTTCGCGCTCTGATGGCGCGCTTAGGCACTCGTTTCGTGTTGGCGGCGTTGCCCTGCGTGTCGCTGCTGGGTGGGCTCGTCTTTGCGTTTTATCCGGTGGTGTCGGTGGTGCTGGGATTGGGTCTGCTCAGGCGCTCCGGGGAATACGCGCTCAGCAAGCCTGCGCGCGAAACGCTGTTCAATCCATTGCCCGCAGCTCAGAAATACCGCGCCAAGAATGTGATCGACACGCTCGTGCATCGCTCGGGAGACGCCGTGTCCGCTTGGGCTTTTCACGGGCTCATCAGCGTGGGCTTCGACACCGCTCAAATAGCCTGGCTCTCGGTGCCGATCGCGGCGGCCTGGCTCGCCATCGCGCTCTGGCTCGGGCAAACGGCGGAGCGCCGCGCGGGGCAGGCGGTGAGCGCGCCCCCCTGATGACAACTAGCGTTTCGCGCGCCGACCAGCGCCCCGACCCCAGCAAGTGCGGGAGTCGGACGCGCCGAGCTCAGTACTCACAGGTCGCGCCGCTGCTGCCGTTCGCCGACTTACAAGTGGGAGTTCCGTCGCTGACGATGGGGCAAGCTAGGAGACAAATTGCGGAGACGCATCGCTGACTCCAAGCTTTGTAGATCGCCTGCGCCTTGGTGTAGTGCTCAGTCGTGCCATTGACCGGGATTTGGCAGCCGCAGGAATCCGGCAGGGTCCACTCCGCCGCGCACTGTTTTATGGCGCCGTCGGGGGAGCACAACCGCGCTTGGTTATACTCCGTCATGTAGGCGTCCCACATCGTCTGGCAACTCGTGGTGTCGAAGCCTCCACTGCCGGTCATTGTCCCGCCAGCGCCGAGTGTTCCACCTTGTCCGCCGTTGCCGCCGCCTCCACCCGCAGCGCTTCCGCCCGTGCTCGTGATGCCGCCGGTGCTCGAGAGGCCACCCGCGCTCGTGCCTCCGCCGGCTTGGTTGAGGCCGCCCGTTCCGCTGAGGCCTCCGCTGCTCGTGCCAGCGGCGCCCGTCGTACCGGCGTTCCCGCCCTGCGCGGTCGTGCCGCCCGAGGCGCCAGCTGCGCCGCCGGCTTGCATCGGGTTGCCGCCCTGCGCGGCACCGCCGCTCGCCATCGCACCGCCGCTCGCCATGGCACCGCCGTGGCCCGTCGCGCCGCCCTTGGCTCTCCCGCCGCT
>JAEUAF010000784.1 GCA_019695485.1 Sorangium sp. | reverse complement strand
GTCGCGGCCATCGGCCCGGCGACTGCGCGCGCGCTGCGCCAGCGCGGCGTGATCGCCGACGTGATGCCGGAGCGCGCCGTCGCGGAGTCGCTGGTCGAGGCGCTCGGCGACATGTCGGTCGCCCGCGCCCTCGTGGCCCGAGCGCGCGTCGCTCGCGACGTGCTGCCCGACGCACTGCGCGCCCGCGGTGCCGAGGTCGACGTGCTGGAGCTCTACGAGACCGTCGCCGAGCCGCTCACCGGCGAACTGCTCGACGCGACCCGCAGCGCCGACTACGTCACCTTCACCTCGGCTTCGACCGTGCGCAACCTGCTGCAGGCGACCGGCGGCGCAGACACACTCGGCGCCGAGACGCGGCTCGTCTCGATCGGACCAGTCACCAGCGACGAGCTGCGCGAGCACGGCCTGGACCCGCACGTCGAGGCGACGCAGCACGACGTCGACGGCCTGGTCGCCGCACTCGTGGCGGACGCCGGCGTTCAGCGATGATCCGCTACTCCGTGATCGGAGCCCCCCACCTGCACCTACGCAGCGTCGGCTCCACCAACGCGCGTGCACAGCAGCTCGCGATGGCGGGCGCGCCGCACGGGACGCTCGTCACCGCCGACGCCCAGACGGCGGGCCACGGCCGCCAGGGCCGCGCGTGGGTGACGCCTCCCGGCCGCGCGCTCGCCTGCTCGCTCGTGCTGCGCGACCCGCCGCGGCTGCTGCCGATGCTCACCGCCCTCGCGGTTGCCGACGTCGCCGAAGCGATGGACCACGAGCGGCGCGCGCCCATGATCAAGTGGCCCAACGACGTACTGCTCGACGGCCGCAAGCTCGCCGGGATCCTCGCCGAGGGCCGCCCGCAGGAGGGCTGGGTCGTACTTGGGATCGGCGTCAACGTCGCGGTCGGTCAGGACGACTTCCCACCCGAGCTTCGCAAGCTGGCGACGTCGCTCGGGGCGCAGTCGACGGACCTCCCTCGTGCGCTCACCTTGCTGATGGCCGGGCTCGAACGCTGGCTCGCCGTGCCCACGCCTGAGGTCCTCGATGCCTACCGCGCCCGTGACGCGCTCGCCGGCCGCGAGATCGCCTGGAACGACGGCAGCGGAACGGCCCTCGGCCTCGCCGACGACGGGCGCCTGCGGGTGCGTGACGCAACTGGCGCCGAGCGGCTGCTAGACGCCGGCGAGGTCCATCTGCGAACCATGGTGGATTGACGAAGGATTGGAGCGATGACGTACGCAGGATTGTGTCCAGGCGCACCGAAGCTGGTGTAAATGGGCAGTAAAGAAGCGATCGAAAGAGCCGTAGCGGCTCGGACATTTAGCATGGCGCGAGTCCGAGGGCATGTAACGAACTCGAACGATGTCGTGGGTCAGCGCCTCCAGCAACTTGCCAAAACGACTGCCGCATCGTTGAGCGCAGCCGAGGGCCGCTGGCTTGCGGACGGCCTCATCCGCTTCGCGTTTTTGATCGAACCAGTGAACAGCGAGGTAACAAGCACAAAGTTCAGTGCTCGCTGGACGCCAAAGCCAGGCGGCACAACGTTTGCGGCGTTCAACGCGCAAGATGCCCGCTTCGCATCGTTCGACGAGTGCTGCGCGATGCTTGATTACCTTGTAGACCTTGCCTCAGATGACGACGTCCTCGACATCGTCCGCCTGGTTGCGCCGTCAGGCAACTCGGCTGTCCCGTATGAGCTGCCGATCGACTACCAGGACCTCGACCGCCCCCGCGTTCACGCTCCGGACAACATTGTTGTTATGCCCAAGGAAGTGAAGATGGCGGTTAGGCTACGCACCGCGCTTCTGCGACGGGAACTTGATTCTGGAAAGCAGTCGCTAGGAGACCGCGACCGAGCGGTCCTCGCGCATGCATTCACTAAGATCAAGACGAAGGCCTACTTGACCGATCGCGCGCAGACAGGCATCAACAAGACGAACCGCGAAAAGCGGTGGGAGGTTGTTCCGCTCGGCGTCCAACGTGCCACACGCCGGGCGTGCGCCAGCGTTGAGCATCGGCTTTGGACGCAAATCTGCTGCTTTGCCGGCTTTCCAAAAGTTATGGCTGAGCAACTCGCCGCGGATGGCCTCATTGACCCAAGCGCAACGACAGGATTGTGTCCGGTTACTCTTGAGCAATTTGACTACGAAGCGTTCGCCGCTGAGTGTCTCACGCGCGTACAGGGTCACTCGGCGCACCACGTTGGTCACCTGCATCCATTGAAAGCGGGCGGCGCGGCCGAAGCGATCGGGCATGTGGGCGAAAATGTGTCGTGGGTGTCAGCGGACGGGAACAGGATTCAGGGCACTTGGTCCATCGAGGAGACGGTGCACAAGATAATCGAGATATCTAGACGGCACCAGGAGCAGTTGGCGGTGGGGGCGGACCCCGTGCGGTAATCGCTAGGCTACGATGGCGACGCGAGCCCGACGCGCAAGCTCTCGCGCTTCGACCCGCGCATCAATCGAGTGCTTCACGTCGTCGGAGATCTTCTTCCTCACTGAGGCGCGTTTTGGTACTGCGACGACTACGTCCCGGATTCGGTCGCCCAAGCTATCGATGATGTCCTGCGTGAAAGAGAGTGACTTTATTTGTGCCTGACACGGGGCACTAGAGAGCGCGGCGAGCATCAAGTAACGATCAAACGGAGCGGAGTCCAGGACGCGGATCTTCCACAGATGACTCTGATACACCATCCGCTCATCGTGGCTGGTCACCATCGCGCATGTCCCGATCAGATATGTCCCATCGCGCACAAGCAGAATGTCTCCGCTACGCACGTCCTGCTTCGATGCATATCGTTGGAAGACCTCGGCGCTCAGTCCGTGCTTCGGATCAACCTTGATCTCCCAGCTCGAAATATCAGATGTGCGCACGAAAGGAACATCGCCCGTTCCGTATGCCAGTTTCCCCACTTCATTACCGGTTGCCAGACTAAGGTGACCTTGGTCTTCGAGATCGCCGATGCGAAAAAGGTCGTGTGTCGCCCTAAGAGCATCCATCGACCGGACGGGCTCCGGATCATAGAGCCGAGGGGCAAGCACGAGGTCACGAATCCGATCGAGGGCAACGAGGAAGCCTTTGTGATCCTGCTCGATCACCTCACCCGCACGGTGCGCCGCAAACCGATTCACAATCGCCGGGATGTCGTCGTGGGGGATGGTTCGCCCTCGGCTGTCGTGTCCACACCACTTAGCCTCGGCCATAAAAATCTGGTGCTCGGGTTCCGCCACTGATTTTTCGAGGACAACAAGGCATACCTTGGTGTGTGTGCCACCTTTGCCGCTTGTCTTAAAGAGCGATTCAGGCATCCCTATTACCGCAAGCGGCGTCGCGTGCTGAAGCATGTACTGGACCAGATATCGATGACCAAGATTAGAGAGAACGCTCTCGGGAAGTACGATGCCGAGCCTGCCGCCGTCGCGGAGAAGGTTAAGGCAGCGCTCAACGAACAGCACTTGCGGTGGCGTATTGCGCGATGACTTCCCTGTCTTGAGGTACCGGCCGGTGGTCTTGTCTTTTCGCCACCCTTGCGCGAGCTCAAAGGACGCGCTGACCTCCTCATCGGCTGCGACAATCCGCGAGCCAAAAGGGGGGTTCGTAAGGACCACGTCGAACTCGCCGGACATGCCGTGGATCCGCGTGCCAGCGAACCCGTCGCGCCGCCAGGCGAGGCTGTCCGCGGCGGCGACCTCAAACTCATGGTTGCAGAGAAGTCCTCCGTGCAAGCGTGCCAAGCGGGCGAGATATGGATCCTTGTCCACCCCAAAGAGGCAGGTCTGCGCATCCGTCGTGTCACCCAACCATCGCGCAGTCTCAGCGAGAAACCCGCCGGCGCCGCAGGCCGGGTCGATAATCGCTTCACCGGCTTTGGGATCCACCATTTCCACCAGCGCGCGAACCGCGTTCTTGGGAGTAAAAAACTGCCCCTCTTGGCCGCGATATCCGGAACCCATGAAGACCTCGTAGATATCGCCCACGATATCC
>JAEUAF010000772.1 GCA_019695485.1 Sorangium sp. | reverse complement strand
GAGAGCCGCCAGTGACCCGCAGAGCCACCGAGGTTTCACGCTCGCCAGGCCCTCATTGCCTTCGCGTGCGGTCTCCAGCGCACCACCATGCCGATCATGGCTGCTGGCGTATCATGGCCCGACGGGGTCGCGAGGGTGCGGCGCATGAGTCAGGACGCGACCCGCGAGGCCTTGGCCGATTTTCTGCTGATTCCGCCGGCTCGGGCTCGGCGCTCATTTTCTGTTTTTTGACCTGTTCTTCGGAGTTGCGGATACGAGCCCGCGCGCACTGGGCGCGCCTCGCTGTGTCTCGAGCAGAATCATAGTCCAAAGTTGGAATGTGACGCCCGGGCAACATCACAGGCCACGTCCACAAGCGCACGCCTTCCACTAGTACCGAGTCCAAGTTGGTACTAGTCTGTCGGCTCGCTGTCGGAGGCGACACCATGCAGGCGACGAAAGAGCGTGCGCTCACGCGTTCGCTGGCCATCGCAACCCTTGGGTTCGCGACGGCCTGCGGAACGGGCGAAGTATCAGGCAAGAATGGCGACACCACGGGTTCGCCGCAGGCAGGCGGCGCTACAGCGGGCTCGACAGCGGCGACGTCAGGCGGGGCCATGCCGGGCGGCGGCGCGACCCCCACAGGCGGTGTAACGAGCGCCTCGAACGGCGGCTCTGGAGGGACAGGCGCCCCGGCAGGCGGCGCTGGCTCGGCGAGCGCAGGCAGCAGCTCATCAGGAGCCGCGTCGAGCGCTTGCAAGAGCGACTCGATGACGCCGACGCCCCTGCGTCGCTTGACCAAGTTCGAATACACGAACACCGTCAAAAATCTGCTGAATGTCGACCCAAGCCCGGCCAGCGCGCTGCCGGAGGACGAGGTGACCGGCGGCTTCGACAACAACGCGGGCGTCCTCACCGTCTCGTCGCTGCACGTCGAAAAGTACACGCTCGTGTCGGAAGCGCTCGCCAAATCGGCGGTTCAGAATCTGAGCGCGCTCACTGCCTGCGATGCCGTCGCCACGGGTGAAGATGCCTGCGCGCTCGCGTTCGCGAAGAGCTTCGGTCGCCGCGCCTTCCGCCGGCCCACCACCGCGCAGGACGAGCAGATGCTGATGGCGGCGTATAGCGCTGGGAAGACCGGCGGCAGCTATTCCGAAGGCATCGAGGTCATGATCCGCGCGGCCCTCCAATCGCCGGACTTCCTTTATCGGCTCGAAACGACGACGCCCAGTGACGCGAACGCCAAGCTCGTTCCGCTCAGCCAATTCGAGCTCGCGACGCGCCTCTCCTACCTGATCTGGGCAGCGGGTCCGGATGACAGCCTGCTCGACGCGGCCGCCCAGGGCAAACTCGCCACGCGGGAGCAAGTGGCCACGCTCGCGCGCAGCATGCTGAACGATCCGAAAGCACGCAGCGCCATCGCCGACTTTTACACGCAATGGGCCGGAACCACGCGCCTCGGGATCACGACCAAGGACACCAACCTGTTTCCCTCGTTCTCTGCGGATATGCGCGCGGCGATGGCGCGCGAGGTACCGGCCTTGATCGACTACGTGCTGTGGTCTGGCGGGGACCACAAGTTCAGCACGCTGCTGACCGCCCCAGTCGCCTTCGTGAGCGGGCCGCTCGCAGCGCTCTATGGCGTTCAGGCGCCCGCCGCGAGCGGGACGACGCCGCAAATGGTCACGGTGCCCGCCGCGCAAGGACGAGCGGGGATTCTGACCCAGGCTTCGGTGCTCGCTGTACAGGCGCACCCCGACCAAACCTCTCCCGTGCTGCGCGGCAAATTCGTACGCAGCATGCTGCTGTGTTCGGCGCCGCCACCGCCGCCCCCAGACGTGAACATTTCGGTGCCTGCGGTGGACCCGAACAGCACGGCGCGCGAGCGCTTTTCAGCGCATTTAACTGCCGGCACGAGCTGCAACGGCTGTCACCAGCTGATGGATCCGATCGGGTTCGCCTTCGAAAACTTCGATGCCATGGGCCAATATCGCCAAACCGATGGCGGCAAGACCATCGACGCCTCGGGTGAGGTAGTCGGAGCGACCGGCACACTCGCCGGTCCCTTCAACGGCGCGCGCGAACTCGCCACGAAACTCGCAGACAGCGACCAAGCGCGGAACTGCCTTGCCACACAGTGGTTTCGCTACGCGGCGGGGCGCAGCGAAGCTGACGCCGATGCCTGCTCGCTCTCCACGCTTCAGAGCGCCTTCGGCGCGACCGGCGGGGATCTGGTGGAGTTGATGGTGGCCATCACCCAAACGGACTCCTTTTGGTATCGCAGCCCAATCGTGAAATGACAGCAAGAGGTAACGCGATGAATCCCCTACGTTTCACACGACGAAACCTGTTGCGCGGCTCGCTCGCGGCCACGGCGACGATTCCCTTTCTGATGGACGCCCGACGCGTCGTCGGTCAGACGGCGGCCCCTACGCGCTTCGTGGTGGTGCACACGCCGAACGGTACGCGCAATGCGCTGTTTTGGCCGAACGCCAGCATGCAGTTGCCCGCCCTCACCGCTGGCCTGGCTGACTTCAAGAACAAGCTCACCTTCCTGAAAGGGATCCGGCTCAACGACTCGCTCCAGAACGGAGCACTCGGAGGCACCCTGGGCTCCGAACACGCCCGCGGCACGGGTGGCATGCTGACCGCGCGTCCGCTCAACTCGGGCACGCAGTTCAAAAGCTTCGGCAACACGACTTCAGGCTGGGGCAGCGGGCAATCGCTCGACCAATATCTGGTCGGTCGCCTCAACCCGCCGACCACGTTCAAGAGTATGCAGCTCGGCGTTCACGTGCGGGACACCGAGGTGCGCGCGCGCATTTCGTATACCGCCTCGAACCAGCCAATCCCGCCACGTGAAGACCCGAAAGACGTCTTTTCTGCGCTGTTCGGCGGAGTGTCGACCGACCGCCTGACGGCGCAGCGCAAGAGCGTGTTCGACGCCAGCATCGCCGAGACGCAGCGGCTCATGCAAATCGTGAGCGCTGACGACCGCGCCAAGCTCGACGCTCACCTCACCGCGCTGCGCGACGTGGAACAGCGCCTCACGGCCACCGCTGCCAGCGGCGGCAACAGCGCGTGCACCGCGCCCACGATGCAGGACGTAGACCTCAAGGTCGACGACCAATACGCGCAAGCCGGCCGCCTGCAGATGGATTTGGCGGCAGCAGCGCTCGCCTGCGACCAGACTCGAATCCTCACGTTCCAGTGGTCGTATTCGGAGAGCGAACACCTTTTTCAGTTTCTGAACGTGAGCGGTAACCACCACGCCATTTCGCACGATTTCTCGTCGAGCGGCACGAACTACGACGCCTACAACAAGATCCAAACCTGGTATGTGAGTCAGCTCGCCTACTTCCTCGGCAAGTTGGATGCTTACAAAGAAGGCGACCGTACCTTGCTCGACAACACCGTCTTGCTCTGGGCGACTGAGATTGGCGAGTCGACGCAACACGACCTCACGCTGATGCCGTACGTGCTGGCTGGCAGCGCGGGTGGCAAGATCCGCGCGGGCCGCTTGATCGACTACGGAAGCACCAAGCACGACAACAACCAGATGCTGGTCTCGATCGCCCACGCCATGGGCGCCGATGATCTGACCGCGTTCGGCGACGCTTCAGGCGCCACAGGCCCGCTGCCCGATTTGGCTTAGACGCGCGGCTCGACCCGAGCCCGGCGCGATGGGCGCTTGCGCGAAGCGCCCGAAGCCACCAGTTTCGAACTCGGTGCGGCGCCGATATTGGATTGCGTCAGATCTCGGCTGGGCTTTCGGCTGGGTCTTCTTGGGGCTTCTTGCAGCCCTGACGGTGTGGCGCATGCAACCTCCGGCGGTGACGCCGGCAAACGCCGACCCGACGCTCTTTTCGGCGGCGCGAGCCCGCGTGCACCTCGAGCAAATCGCGCGGGAACCTCATCCCGCTGGCTCGCCCGCGGCCCGCGCCGTCCACGACTATCTGGTCGGGGCTGCCACGCGACTCGGCTTGGACGTCGAACAGCAGCACGCCCCCGGCTGCACGCTGGTGGCTGGGTTTCGACAGTGTGCAGTGGTGGACAACGTGGTGGCGACGCTGCACGGGCGAGATTCGCGCTCGGCGGTCCTACTCTCGGCCCACTACGACAGCGCCGCAGGCTCTCCGGCTGCAGCTGACGACGGCGCCGGCGTGGCCGCTCTGCTCGAAACTGCGCGCGCTCTCCGCGCCGGGCCACGGCCCGAGCACGACGTGATCTTCGCCTTCGTCGATGCCGAGGAAGAGCTCTTGCTCGGCGCCGCGGCGCTCTCCAAGACCGGCCTCGGTCGCGTGCGCGTGCTGGCCAATTTCGAAGCTCGCGGCAATCGAGGGGCATCCGCCCTGATCGCAGCACCCGGCGACGGCGCGACACTCGTCGAAGAGTTCGCTGCGAGCACGCCGCGCCCGGTCGTAAACTCGTTCTACTGCGCGCTCGCGCGCATTTTGCCGAACGGCACCGACGCCGAGATCTATGAGCGGGCCGGCGTAAAGACCCTAAGCTTCGCCTTCGCCGACGGCGTCGAAGCCTATCACCAAGGCACCGACACACTCGCGAACCTCGACCTACGGAGCCTGCAGCACCATGGGCTTCACGCGCTCGCGTTCGCGCGACATTTCGCCAATTCCGATCTTCGCGCCATCAGTGAGGCCCGCGGCGATGGCGTGTACTTCGATCTCTTCGCGCGCTTCGTGGTCCACTACCCGCTTTGGATCGCTCGCGCCCTGGCAGTCTGGGTCGTCGGCGCCGTCGCCGTGCTCGTATGGCGCGCGCAGCGCAACGACGAAGCAAGCGTACGCGCGATCCTAGCTTGCGCGGGGCTTTTCGCCGTTGCCACCTGCGGCCTTGCCGCGCTCGGCGTTGGCATCGAATGGCTGACGACACGCGGCTTCTCGCGCTGGGCGGCGCTCGCGGAGCGCGGGCCTTTACTCCTGTGTTTGAGCGCGTTCGCGCTGGCCGGCTTAGTCTGGCTCCAAGGCGTGGGCACGCGACGCGCAGGGCCCCGCGCGACCGCGCTCGGTCCGCTCGCGGTATGGGCCCTGGCCACGGGCGCCGTCGCGTTCGGCGCGCCGAGCGCCAGCCACGTACTGACCTGGCCGCTAGCGGGCGCGACCGCCGCGCATTTCGTCGCCAAAGAGCGGGTCGGGCTGCAGGTCACCGGCTTGCTCCCCGCGGTCGTGCTGCTGAGTCAGGTCGTGTATTCAGCGCTCGTGGTGCTCGGAGCTGCCTCGCTGCTGGCGCCGCTGCTGGCAGTGATTTTCGGACTTGGGCTGTGCGCACCAGCGCTCGAACCACTGGCGCGGCGCGGCCGAAACATCGCGCCGACACTGAGCGTGGTGGCGGCGCTCGGCGCGCTCACGCTGGCCGTCCGCGGGCGGCTAGCCGCGGCGCCCCCGACGGGAGATTCACTCATTTACGCCGTCGATGCGCTGAAACATAGCGCCGAATTTCTCTCGACGGATGGAGAAGTCGATGCGTACACGGCTCAGTTTCTCGGAGCGAACCCGGCGCGCCGTCGTGAGTCCGCGTTCCCGAGCGCGCTGCCGCTACTGGTCAAGGCGACCGAGCCGCGAGAGCTCGCTGGGCCCGAGCTCGAACTGCTTTCAGAGAGGATCGAGTCTGGGCAGCGTGAAATCCTGCTCCGCGTGCGGTCAGCGCGGGGCGCGCGTCAGGTGTTTTTGTGGGAGACCGGCTCCGCAAAGATCAGCGAATTTTGGTTCGATGGGGTGGCGGCAACGCCGATTATTCGCTTCTCGGCCGAGCTCGACGAAAAGCTGGTCCGAACGCTCATTGGCGCTGGTTACACCTCAGCCTTTGCGGTCTCTATGACCGCGATCCCAGAAGCAGGGAGCCTACTCACGCTACGTACGCCCGAACTCGGCCCCCTCGAGTTTCGCGCGCTCGACCGCAGCGACGGACTGGCCTTTCGCCCCGCCGACATTGCCCCTCGAGAGCCGCGCTTCACGACCACTCCTCCGGCTGAACAGACATGGGTGAGCTCGGCACCGCTCCGCATCGCGGCGAGAGCCAAACTACCCTAGTTCACCGCATGTGACTTGCGTGTTCAGAAATCCGCGGCTTGACGGTAACCGCCCAGACCGAAGGGCGTAGAGAGGCTGTCGCGCCCAAGCGACCCCTCAAAGGAAAACGCCCCATGCCCGTCAAATCTGCCCTCTTGGCCGCCGCAGTCGCAGGACTCCTTGGCGGCGTCAGCGCCTGCGCCAGCCAACAAGCTCAAGCGAGCGACCCGACCGCCGCCGAACACGCCTCGACCGAACGACATGCTTGCAAAGGCCAGAACCTTTGCAAAGCACAAGGCGGCTGCAAGACCGAACAGCACGCCTGCAAGGGCCTCAACCTCTGTCGCGGCCAAGGCGGCTGCAAGGTCGGCTAACTTCAGTGGGGAGGCGCGCTCGGCGGCTCCGCTGGGGTCGTCGTCGGCGACGGCCCGGATAGCTTGGCGATGAGCGCACTTGCTTCGCGCTTTCTGTAGTCGCCGTAGTCGCCGCGCGCGAACGCCTCCAGTGCTGTCAGTGCTTCACTCCGGCGATCGAGCCGCACCAAACAGATGGCGCGATTATAGCGGGCCTCCAAGGTAAGCGCGCCGTGCGGAGCGAGCGTCAGGTACTTCTCCCAGGCCACGAGGGCCTGCGCTGGCGACTTTTCAACGAAGTGTAAGCGATGCGCTTCTTCGTAGAGCCGGGACACCGATTCAGCGCTCGATGTCGACGCCGACGTCGGCTCGGGGGCGGGCGTTTCGCCCGCGCCTGCGCGGAACGCTGCCCTGGGACCCGTCGTTGGGAGCCGGGTGCCACCCCGCGGCACAGGCGGCTCAAGTTCCTTTGGCAACGAGCTAGCTGCCGCGGGCGCTGGCGACGCCGAGACCAAAGGCACGACCTCTGTTTTCACCCCGTTCGATGCGACCGCCGTCGCTGCGCGATCGTGAGAGCCGCTCGGCGCTTCCCTTCTCACCGTCCGCTCGCGCCCAACCCAAGAAAACAGAGGCGCCACAACCTCGCGCATGGCCCCCCATGCGCTCGACGCCGCCAGCGCCGCAGCAATCGGGAAAACAAAC
>JAEUAF010000754.1 GCA_019695485.1 Sorangium sp. | reverse complement strand
CTTCAATCATATCGGTAAAGGGTCTGACCAAGACCTATGCGTCCGGCCATCAGGCCCTCAAGACGATCGACCTGGACATCCGCAAGGGCGAGATCTTCGCCCTGCTGGGTCCGAACGGGGCGGGCAAGACCACCCTGATCAGCATCATCTGCGGCATCGTCAATCCCAGCCTGGGCGTCGTCCTGGCCGACGGCCATGACGTGGTGAAGGAGTACCGCGCCGCCCGGACCAAGATCGGCCTGGTGCCGCAGGAGCTGAACACCGACGCCTTCGAGACGGTTTGGGCCACGGTCAGCTTCTCGCGCGGCCTGTTCGGCAAGCCGCGCAACGACGCCCTGATCGAGAAGATCCTTCGCGACCTCTCTCTGTGGGACAAGAAGGACAGCAAGATCATGGCGCTGTCGGGCGGCATGAAGCGCCGGGTGATGATCGCCAAGGCGTTGAGCCACGAGCCGACCATCCTGTTCCTGGACGAGCCCACCGCCGGCGTCGACGTCGAGCTGCGCCGCGACATGTGGGAGATGGTCCGCCAGCTCCGCGAAAGCGGCGTCACCATCATCCTGACCACCCACTACATCGAGGAGGCCGAGGAGATGGCCGACCGCATCGGCATCGTTACCAAGGGCGAGCTCATCGTAGTCGAAGAAAAGGCGAAGCTCATGAAGAAGCTCGGCAAGCGCCAGCTGACGTTGAACCTCTACGAGCCCCTCAGTGAGCTGCCGACGGCGCTCGAAGCTTGGCCGCTCAGCTTGAAGGCACACGGCTACGAGCTCGAGTACCGCTTCGATGCGACCGACGGGCGCGCAGACATCCCCTCTCTCCTGAAGCGACTCGGCGAGCTCGGCATCGGTTTCAAAGACCTCAACACTAGCCAGAGCTCCCTGGAGGAGATCTTCGTGAGTCTAGTTAGTGAACGCGAAGGAGTGCCGTCATGAGCCTCGTCTCCTTCAACCGCTACGGGATCTGGGCCATCTACCGCTTCGAAATGGCGCGCTTCGGGCGCACGCTCGTGCAGAGCGTCATCACGCCCGTCGTCACCACCTCGCTCTACTTCGTGGTCTTCGGCTCGGCGATCGGCTCGCGCTTTTCGCAGGTGGGCGGCGTGCCCTATGGGGCATTCATCGTGCCGGGCCTGGTGATGTTGTCGCTCTTTACGGAGAGCATCTCGAATGCGTCGTTCGGCATCTACTTTCCCAAGTTTACGGGCACCATTTACGAGCTTTTGTCGGCCCCGATCTCGTTCTTGGAGATGATTATCGGCTACGTGGGTGCCGCCGCCAGCAAGTCGATCTTACTAGGGCTCATCATCCTCGGCACCGCCGCGTGCTTCGTGCCGCTGCACATTTTGCACCCATTTTGGATGGTGAGCTTCTTGCTACTCACCGCGACGAGCTTCAGCCTGTTCGGGTTCGTGATCGGCATTTGGGCCAAGGGGTTCGAGCAGCTGCAGTTCATCCCCATGCTGATCGTGACTCCGCTCACGTTCTTGGGGGGTGCCTTCTACTCGATCGAGATGCTGCCGCCGGCATGGCGCACGATCGTGCTCTTCAATCCAGTCGTGTACTTGATCAGCGGCTTCCGCTGGAGCTTCTACGGCGCGTCGGACGTGGCCGTGGAGGTGAGCCTCGGCATGACCCTCGCATTCTTAGTCGTGCTCTTGCTCGTCATTCGCTGGATGGTCAAAACGGGCTATCGCTTGAAAAACTGAGGCTCAACCGCACGGCTTCGGATCACAGGCGCCCCACAGCCCGCGGCCGAGGGCCTTGGCCTCGCTCTGCCAGAGCTCGAACTCCTGCAGGCGAGCGGCCCCATTCGGCGCGATATGCAGCAAGCAACCGTAACCCTGCTGGATGATTAGCGAGTTCAGCTCGCGCCCCCCGACTGAGACGTACGAAAGCAGTCGACCATAGCGATCGGTGCACTCGGCGTCGTAGCGCAGGCTCACGCGCTGGCCCTCCACGAGGCTGCGGTTGAAAGCGCTGGCTTCCGCGCCGTAGCACTCATTGTGGCCGTTGGTGATTTCGGGAGTATCCACCATCAAGTAGCGAACCCTTTCACCCCCGCTAAGCTCGACGGTGTCGCCGTCGATGACCCGCGCGACACGCGCCTCACTGGGACCGCAGGCTACCGAGCTGCTGCAAGCTTGCTGGGTGAGGAGAGCCAATATCGAAAGCGGGAGCTGAAAACGGCTCGTTTTGGAGCGGGGGCGCGACACCGACATGCTCCCTCCTCGGCCCTGGCGGCGGCGAGTTGCGCGCGAAATGCGGGTGCGCCGCCGGCGGCGCGGGCTCGAATGCGAACACCCGAGCCAGACGCTGGCGAGCGTGGTACCGTAGCGCATGGTTGTTCGTCGGTGGGAACCCCGTCGTTTTGCGGGGTGGTGCCTGGCGTCGCCGTTGGCGGCCTCTGCACTGGTGTTCGGCGGCTGCGGGCACGAAAACTCGGCGGACGGCGCCGCGGGCGGCGCACAGGCGCAGGGCGGTGCAGCGACCACGAGCAGCGGAGGCCTCCCGTCCATAGCGGTGGGCGGATCGCGGATTTTCGTGGCCAGCGGTGGAGCGTGTGCCATCCCGGTCAGCAGTCCGCCGGTATTTCTCGATCAAGCATTCAGCTTCAGCGCACCCTTTCGGCGCGAGCTCTACACCTGGACCACACCAGAACAGATCGACGAAATTCGAAGCCAAGGGCGCCTGTTGACTCGATCCGAGCGCGAAGGTTTTGGGCCCGGCTTCGCCATCGATTTCATCCGCAGCTACGCGAGTTCGCAGAGCGGAGCGCAAGCCGAGCTCGCGGCGTTGCTCGGTGGTGATAGCTTTGCGCTGGCGCGCTACGCCTGGAGTGAACCTTGGGCCACGCGCATGGGTTTCCCTGGCGAAACGTACGGTGGGGAGCTGCTGCGCATGGTGCTCCGCGACGAAGCGCTGCTCGCCGTCTATGCGAGCGGCACCCTGCGCGTGTTCGACTCTTCGCAGACGGAAGTATCGCTCGACAGCGCGCTCGCGGAACCGAATCGCATCGCCGGCTTCTTGTTCTACAAGGATTGGACTGCGGGCGGCGTGTCGTGCGGCAGTTTTAGCGGAGGCGGCGCCACTTACCGCGAGTTCGTGATCGGCAAGGAGGCGATGATCGAGGAGTGGTCCTACCGCACTGATGTCATCGGCGCGCGCTTGCAGGACAATATCCGCCGCCTCCAAACCTTCTTCGAGCGCGTTCGATCCTGCCCCGAACTGTTGCCTGCAGCCCAATGGCAGTTGAGCGTCGGCTGCAATTGGCCGGACGCGACGGACCCATTGTATGAAATGAGCGCGTACCAGGCGGCGCTGTCGCTACTCAGCGCAAACTATGTCCCCACGCCCGAGGTGTTGGCATCCATGATCGACACGCTGCAAGGCGACTTGTTCACGCCCAATCCGCTCGTGGTCCGCCCGGGAGGTTGATGTGGCGGGGAGCCTTGGCAGAGTGACTCATCTGGCCACTATCGGCCTCGCGTTGTGCGCGGGGGCGCTGGCCTGTTCGCCACAGGGCGCGAGCGGCGCGGCCGGAGGCGCAGTCGGCAGCGTGGGCGCGGCAGCGAATGGCAGCGGTGGAACTGGAACTGCGGCAGCGAATGGCAGCGGCGGAACTGCGACAGCGATCGGCAGCGGCGGAACTGCGACAGCGATCGGCAGCGGCGGAACCGCGACGAGCGCGGGGCAGCTCGGGAGCGCCGGCGCTGGGGGCGCGCTGCCGGATCTATTCGACGGCAAGGTCGAGCACTCGGACCACGCGCGGCCGATCAGCGGCGGCACCCTGCTCGTGACGCGGGACGGACAGCTCGCCGTGGCCGCAGATCCAGAGCGCGATCAAGTCTTTCTGGTCGACCTCTCGACGCACGATGTGCGCGCGGTCGCGTTGCCTCCGGACAGCGAAGCGGGGCGCGTCGCCGAAGGCGCGAACGGGCAGCTCTTCGTAGCGCTGCGTCGCGCGGGCGCCGTCGCGGTCATCGATCGCGCGCGCGCCAGCGTCTCCGCAAACTTGCCGGTCTGTCGAGCACCGCGTGGACTCGCGTTCGACCCGACGAACGGCGTCCTTTACGTCGCCTGTCGCGGCGGGCAATTGATCTCGATCGACGGGTCCAGTCTAGCGATCACCCGCCAACTGAAGCTCGATGAAGATTTGCGCGACGTCGTCGTGCTCCGCGACGGCCTGTTCGTCACGCGCTTTCGAAGCGCTGAATTCCTGGTGTTGAATGCGTCGGGCGCCGTCACGGCTCGCGTGAGCCCAGCCGGCGCTGGCTGCGGCAACGCCACGGTCGCGTACCACGCGGTCGGCGACGGCCAAGGCCACGTGCTGGTCGCCCATCAATCATCGAGCGCGGTCACGGTCGGAACCTCCATTGGCGGCTATGGCGCGTCGTGCTCGGGCTCGGTCGTGGCGGGGCAACTCAGTCTGGCTGAGCCGTCGCGGATGTCGACAACGCCTCCTCCGTTGCAACCGCGACAGGATCCGCTCGATGTGAAGCAGCAGCCCTTGGGTTTGCAGTCACTGACCCTGGCCAACACGGGGCCGTTCGACGTGGCGGTCGAGCCCGCGAGCGGGAAGTTCGTCGCGATCGCGCTGACGCGTGGCACGAGCGAAAGCGGAACGCTCCGACGCGGCCAAATCACTCAAAACCCCAGCGATGCGAGCAGTGTTTTCGCTTGGGATCAGACCGATCTCGCGCTCCAGGGCGAGCCCGTGGCCGTCGCGCTCGACGCGGGCGGCGGCTACATCGTGCAATCTCGAGAGCCTGCCACGCTCGAATTCGAAGCTGGGCAGCGCGTGGCGCTGAGCGATGTTTCCCAGCGCGACACTGGGATGAAGATGTTCTATCTGAATAGCGGGATTGGGCTCGCTTGCGCCTCGTGCCACCCGGAAGGCGACGAAGACGGGCATACGTGGCATTTCAGCACAGGGCTCCGGCGCACCCAGCCGCTGGCTGGCGGCGTGCTTTCGCGCGCGCCGTTTCACTGGACTGGGGAGCTCGCGGGCATGGCTGAGCTCGTCGATGAAGTGATGTTGCGACGCATGGCCCTGCCGGCGAAGCCCTCCGCCGAGCAGGTGCAGGCCCTGGGCAGCTTTCTGGATGGGATCCAGTTGGCGCCCGTCGAAGACAGCGCCGACCCCAACGCCGTCGCGCGCGGGCGTGAACTGTTCGCTGCGCCAGGACCCGCGTGTTCGACGTGTCATAGCGGTCCGCAGCTGACCGACAATCTCACGCACGACGTCGGCACGGGTGGCAGTTTCGTCACGCCGACGTTGCTCGGAGCAGGCCAGCGACGGCCCCTGTTTCACGATGGCTGCGCCCCCGCACTATCCGCGCGATTCGGCATTTGTGGCGGCGGCGACCGGCACGGCACGACCTCCACGCTGAGTGACGCCGAAGCTCACGATCTGCTCGCCTACTTGGGCTCGCTCTGAGTGAAGGCGAGCGCAAACTAGCCGGCCAACGCGCGATCGATGAGCTCGCAGCGCCCCGAGACGCCCAACTTGCGAAAGGCGGCGCCCAGCTGATTGGCCACGGTGCGAACCGAGGTGCCGCGCAGCCTGGAAATCTGCGCGTGCGATTGACCTTCGACGAGGTGCTGCGCGACCGAGTACTCGGCGCTCGACAAGCGCTCCGCCAGCCTGCGGTCGGGACGCGACGCACTCACCACCCAGAACCTGCCGAGTCCGGACTCGAAGGCCGCGATGCGGCCGCGGAAAGGTGCCACGCCGTGCGCCCCGCGCGCCGCCATCACGAACAACAATGGGACCTGCGCCGGACGACAATCGACCCCGAGCGCGCGCAAACATTTGCTCAGCGCGACGGCAACCGTGGAAGGGGCGATCCCGAGTTCGAACGCAAGCGCCTTGGGGCGCTCCCCGAGCAGCACGCGCTCCAAAATCTGAAGGCTCTTCGGCGCGCGCACCTGGAGTCCGGGCCGCCGAGGCGCGCGGCGCATCAGCGCGTAGCAGCGCTCGTCCGCAAAGAAGGTATCGAAGACCTCGAGCCGACCGGCACATAGATCGCGCCAAAGCCACCCGAGCTCGAAGTCCGCCCCCGCCGAGGCGTCGCGTGCAATCGCGAGGAATCTAAGGAACTCCGAGAATCCCTCAGCCCCTTGCGTGGACTTTAGCGGCTCCGGGAGTGGCGGGGAACCCGACGCCGTCGCGGACGCCAGCGGCGGGAAGACCGACAACCCGACCCAAGCAGGGTCTAGGTTGCCCGAGTTGGGGGATTCGTCCCACGAACGCAGATCCGCTTCAGTCATTTTGAGCCCTCGAAGCGTTGACGAGGAAACCCCGACCCGGTCGCAGCGGAATCGACCTCTGCCCCGAACGGGCTTGCGCAATCTCCGTCGCAGCTGCGCAGCCTGGATCTCAACGACGCGGCGCGCTGGCGTGCGACGGAAGCTCCGCGGCACGAAACAGCACCGAAAAGAGCGCTCCTTCTGCTCCGCGCTTCGGGATGACGACGCTGGCACGCCCTGTGCTCATGGCGCGCGGCATGAGCAAATGGGCCTCTTGGGCAGCTGCTCGACGGATTGCCCTCATCGTCGCCATCTGGGTGGGCTACCGAGCACTGCCCCCGGGGCTCGAACCTAGAGAGAGGCTAACCGGAGCAGCTCAGCTTTTCGAATTTGGCTGCACCCGCCCCTAGCCGAAGCCTCAAGGCACTGGCCGCCCGCTCGGCGCCGCTACGGTGAAAGACCGCGCAGGCCCGCATTCAATAGCTGTTGCTGCGTGAGCTCCCCGCTCAATTCGAACGGTAGGTTCACGCTCAAGGTATCGCCGCCCACGCCCACCGTGCCGCGGAAACGATACGGCACTGGCTGACCGGACAAGGCGAAAGGCAACAAGGCGCTCACCGAGGCGAAGCCTATCGTGAGCGTGCTGGTCATCGGCGCCGAGCCGCGAGCTGGAACGGAGCCGTTCGGCTCGGCATGGCCGCGACCGAGCTCCGCGCCGCTCGCCAACGCCAGCACGCCATCGACGTCGTGGACGAGGAGTGGAAACGAATTCGGGTTTCTTACCTCGAGCTCGACACGCAAGCCGACGCCGCTCGGGCCGACGCTCTCAACGCGGATGCTCTTCGGAATCACCTCCGGCGGTTCGGGCTTCCGACAGCCGAAGACCAAAACGCCTGCGAGAATCAGGGCGTGGCGATGCGTTGACCACATGTAGGGTGAATAGCGCCTTTCGAGCGCGCTCGAAACCCGTCTCTGCGCTCTGGCTCGCGCCTGGAGGTTCCGCTAAAGTTGCAATGTTTTGGGGAATTCCCGCTTGGCTTATCGCTCGCTCTGGCTCTTCCTATTGCTCGCCGTGTGCACGCTGTGCGCTGCGTCGTGCTCGCTGCCCGACTATCGCTTCCAGGGTACGCCGACAGGAAGCTGTAGCGATCACGCGATCAACGGCAATGAAACGGATTTGGATTGTGGCGGCGGCAGCTGCCCGAAGTGCGCCAGCGGACGATTTTGCGATGTCGCGAGCGACTGCACACTTGGTTCGTGCATCGAACGCCGTTGCCAAGCCGCTTCCTGCGTCGACCAAAAACTCAGTGAAGGCGAAAGTGACGTCGATTGTGGTGGTGAAGCCTGCCCGAAGTGCGGGGCGAATCAGCGCTGCGTGGCGGCGAGCGATTGTACGAGCAACACCTGCAGCAATGGTCGCTGCGTCGCGGCAGCGTGTGACGACGGAGCCCTGAACGGCAGCGAAACCGCGATCGATTGCGGCGGCGGGACCTGTCCGAGCTGCGGGCTTGGCGCCGATTGCGTGCTCGGCGACGACTGCGCGAGCGGTGTCTGCACCAGCGGCAAGTGCAGCAGCGCTTCCTGCAGCGATCACGTGAAGAATGCCAGTGAAGCAGGGGTCGATTGCGGCGGCACTTGCCCGGCGAAATGCCCCTACCTCGACAGCTGCAGCAGCGACTCGGATTGCCAAAGCGGCAGCTGCCTGCGCGAGCTCTGCCAGGACGCGAGCTGCGCCGACGGCAGCAAGGGCCCGCTCGAATCCGACATCGACTGCGGCGGCGGCCACTGCGCGCCGTGTGACGCCGGGCTTGCCTGCACCCAAGCTGCGGACTGCGCGAGCCAGATCTGCGCCGACGGCCGCTGTCAGAGCCCGCGCTGCGACGACGCACTGAAGAACGGCCAGGAGAGCGGGACCGATTGCGGCGGCCCGGTTTGCCCAGATTGCCCGGACGGCGAGGGCTGCCAATTCCAGAATGACTGCGAGAGTCTGGTTTGCAGCGATGGCACCTGTCAGGCGCCAACGTGCAGCGACAAGCTGAAAAATGGCGACGAAACCAGCGCGGACTGCGGCGGCAACAGCTGCCCTGGCTGCGCGCTCGGCGCCGGCTGTGCGAAGGACACCGATTGCGAGAGCGGGATCTGTCTCGCGGAGGTGTGCACGACCCAGCAGTGCGCGGATCAGATGCTAAATGGCATGGAATCCGACGTGGACTGCGGCGGTGATGAATGCCCGAAGTGCGGGCCCGCGCAGAGTTGCACCGCCGACAGCGACTGTCTGAGCGGGCGCTGTGGCAGCGACAAGACCTGCGCGGGCGCCTCCTGCACGGACGGCATCAAGAACGGTAGCGAGACCGACGCGGACTGCGGCGGTAGCTGCGCCGCCAAGTGCGAGGTCGGTGCGCACTGCGGTCAGGGGCCGGACTGCGTCAGCGGTGCGTGCAGCAACGGTGACTGCGCTCCCGCGCGCTGCGACGACGACGTCCAGAACGGCAGCGAAACCGACGTCGATTGCGGCGGCGGCGTCTGCTTGCCCTGCGGTCCCGACGCGGGCTGCTATAGCGGGCGCGATTGTCAGAGCGGCTCCTGCCAGAACTCACGTTGCCAGGCGAGTAGTTGCACGGACGCCATCCAAAACGGGAACGAAACGGACAAGGATTGCGGCGGCGGAGACTGCAGCGCCTGCGTACTCGGTGCGCACTGCAAGCTCGCGGCCGACTGCGTCAGTCGTTACTGCTCCGCCGCCGGCCTCTGCACCAATCCAGATTGCGGCGATGGCACCGTGGATGGGAGTGAATCGGACGTCGACTGCGGCGGCAGTTGTGGCGCCACCTGTGTCACGGCCCAAGCGTGCGTCAGCAATTCCGACTGCGTCAGCCGCCACTGCGTCGCCGCGAAGTGTGTGGCGCCCACGTGCAAAGACGGCATCCTGAACCAGAGCGAGACGGACCTCGATTGCGGCGGCACGAGCTGCAGCCCCTGCCCTACCAACGGGGCCTGCCTGCTCGGCGCCGATTGCGTCAGCAAGGTCTGCAACAAGCTCCACTGTGTGGCGCCCAGCTGCAGCGACGGCGTGCAGAACGGAGACGAGACAGCGCAAGACTGCGGCGGCAGCTGCGGCGCGACCTGCGTCGCTGGCCAGCGCTGCGCGGCGGCCCAGGATTGTCAGAGTCAACGCTGCGTGGGAAACCTCTGCCAGCCTGCGAGCTGCACGGACCAGGTGAAGAACGGCGCGGAAACCGACGTCGATTGCGGCGGCAGCTGCTCGACCAAGTGTGGAACGAACCAGCTCTGCGGCGGCGGCACCGACTGCGTCAGCAAGGTCTGCTCCGGCGGCAAATGTCAGACGCCAACCTGCGCGGACCAAGTATCGAACGGCAGTGAATCGGGTGTCGACTGTGGTGGCACGAGCAGCTGCGCACGCTGCCCGAACGGCCAGGCGTGCAGCGCGAACACCGACTGCGCTCAGAACTTTTGCCATCCCACGAACCACGTGTGCGCGGCGCCCGGCTGCGGCGACGGCATCTTGAACGGCAGCGAAACCGACGTCGACTGCGGCGGATCTTGCTCGACCAAATGTGGAACAGGCGCAAAATGCAGCGTCGTCGGCGACTGCGTCAGCCTGAACTGCGTGGGCACGACGACGCGCACCTGCGCGGCGCCGTCCTGCGTCGACAAGATCAAGAACCAGGCAGAAACCGACGTCGATTGCGGCGGTCCGAACTGCGGCGATTGCGCGCCAGGCCTCAAGTGCGGCGCGAGCTCGGACTGCACGAGTGCGGTCTGCGCCACCGGAGTCTGCCAGACGCCAACCTGCGGCGACGGGGCGAAGAACCAGGACGAAACCGACAAGGATTGCGGCGGCGCGCTGTGTCCGTTCTGCGTGGACGGACGCACTTGCCTCGCGCCGAGGGACTGCGACAGCACGGTGTGCAGCACGACCTGCCAGGCGAACCTATTCGCGGCCATCTACAAGCAGTGGGACGACTCGGCCACGGACTTCGAAATCAAGCCGGCGCTCGGCATCGCGAACTATTCCGGCGCCGACGTCGACTCCGGCACCATCAAGCTCCGCTATTTCTACTCCAACGAGAGCCCAGGGACGGACGTGGCGGACTGCTACTCGCCGCTCAGCGCGCCGGCGGGCGCGGACTGCGCCGACCGCGTGGTCACTTTCGGTACGCAAAATGGCTGGGCGTTCCTGGAGCTAGCGTTCACGGCCGGCGCCTTCGTGGTCCCCAATAACGGCACGACCGGCGCCTTCCAGATGCACATCCACAAGACCGACTGGTCGGGGACCTATACCGAAACCAACGACTACTCGTACGACGCCACGCACACCGCCGTCAGCGAGACGCGCATGGTGGCTGTCTACCGCAAGAGCGGCAGCACCTGGAGCCGCGTGTTCGGGCTCGAGCCGTAGGGCTTCGGACCGGCAGCGCGGGGTCGAGACCACCGACGTCGGGCGACAGCATTGAACGTTCTGCCTGTGAGCGGGCACAGAGCGGCGTTCCCCACAAAGGCGGGGTTCGAGAGGAGCGTCCATGGTCCCCCAATTCCCCGTTTCGCTGCTGGTGACGTGCGTCGCCGCGCTTTCGAGCGCGTGCCAAGCCGCGGTCCACGAAGAGCATCTGACGATCCAAGACGCTCCCGCAAACCTGGCAATCGACGTCGGTTCCGGCGATGTGCGCCTCGTCGGCTCAGAGCTGCCTGACGTGCGCGTCAGCGCGCGCATTCAGGGCGACTCGAACCACGCAAACTACGCGCTCATCAATGACGGGCTCAGCCTGTTCGACGACTGCAATGAGGAGCCTTGCAGCGTGGATCTCAACCTAACTATTCCAGCCCACTCCAGCGTGAACCTGCACACCGGTTCCGGTGACCTCGTGCTCGAGAGCCTGCTCGGGGAGCTGACGCTCGAGACCGGCTCGGGCGACGTCGCCGGTTCGGCTCTTGGCGGCTCCAGCATCGACGCCAAGACTGGTTCCGGTGACGTCGAGCTCGAGCTTTCGCGTTCAATCGCTCGAGTCCGGGTCAAGGTCCGGGTCGGGCGATATCGCGCTGAGCGTGCCACGCGGCAACTATCGCATTCAGGCCGCGACAGGATCTGGCGACCCACAGCTCGTTGGCGTCAGCAACGACGCGACCGCAGCCGGAATCCTGGAGGTCCAAACCGGCTCCGGCGACGTGCTGATCCGAGGAGAATGAGACGCGGGCGGGCGCTCGTCAGGCGAGCGCCCGCTCGGCAGCGGCGGCCTACCGCACAGGCATCAGACGGCAGGTGTCGGTGCAGGTGCTGTTGGAGGCGCTGCAGCCATCCGTGCTCATGCCACCGCTCATCGGCATGCTCATCATGCCAGGGCCCCCGGGATCACACTGCTCGGTGCCTTGCACGGCGCCGTCGCCGCAGTGCGGCCCCAGTTTGCAGCGCGTCGTGCAACCACCGTAGACGCCGTCCTGGTTCTGCGCACCCAAGTCGCAGGTCTCGCCGCCATCGGCTTGCACGGCTCCGTCGCCACAGCGCGGACCGAAGTGACAGTCGCTGGAGCACCCTCCGTACGAGTTGTCGTTCGTTCCGTTGTCGCACTCTTCCGGGGATTGCACCACGCCATCTCCGCAGAAGCCGGGCACGCCGCAGGTCGCCGTGCAGTGGCCGTCGGTGCCATTGGCTGGGCCTTCGTCACAGAGCTCGCCGAACGCGGCCTGGGTCACGCCGTCGCCACAGCGCTCACCGAGCTTGCAGCCCGTAGCGCACTGGTTGTAGCCGCCGATGTTGACGCCATCGTCGCACTCTTCGCCGCAGTCCGTTTGAACCACGCTGTCGCCACAACGCGGACCAAATGTGCAATCGGTGCGACACGCGCCGCACGCGGAATCGCTATTGGCGGCGCCGGCGTCACACTCCTCGTTCACGGTGACGACGCCGTCTCCGCATTTCGGCAAGCACTGACTCGGCTGCAAGTTGAAGCCGCTCAGCGTCAACTTGAACGTCGAGCCCTCGGACTGCCGTTCAGCGTGGAAGATACCGATCGTGTAAACGCTGCCGCTGGTAAGACCATAGGTCGCAGCCGTGCCCGGGCCGATCGTGACCGTGCCGTCGGCCGGAACGTGCCAGCCGCCCAAATCGACGGCCAATTTGCCGTTCACGAACACCCAAACGTCATCGTCACCCGTGAAGTCGAGCTTCATGGGCGTGGCGGCGTCGTAGCGGAACCACCAGCGCACTTCCGTCGTGAACGAGAAGTTATGCAGGGCCGAAGGAAACGGCGCCGTCGCGGTCTTCAAGGGCGTCGTGATCTTCAAAATCTTGGCGACGTCCGGCTCCCACGGCCAGCCATTCCAACCGTATTGCTCGGGCACCTTGGCCTCGAGCCGCGTGTCGGTCAGGATTCCGGCCGTCGGTGGATCGATGGGGAAGAACATGGGGTTGCCATCGAACGGCTGCACGACGGCGTAACAAGCATCCGTGTTCTTGTTCGGGATGCAGTCGTCCAGGCACACCGTACCCGCGGGCGGATTCTGGCAGTTTGGATCGGTGCAATCCGTGTTGGAGCACCAGGCCGGCGTATTGACGCCGCCGACCATCACGTTCTGGGGGTAACCAAGCCATTGCTCACCGGCCGCACCCCAACGATTGACGTAGTGATCGCCGGCCTTCCAAAGCGTGACGCTGCCCGGAATCGGCGCGCTCGAGAGCTTGCCATCCGTATTGCCCGGCTCCCCAGGGCTGCGATACCACTGCTTGAAATACGTCTGTCCGTGCATGAAGCCGTTGCTGACGCTCGCCGTGCTCGACAAAACCGGCTTCTGATCGGCGTCCCAGGCGGTCTGCACGAGGCCGGTCGCCACGCCACTGCTCGCGTAGCCCGGCTGAAAGTCTGGATGGCCATTCGTGGAGCTCATGGCGTTCATGTCGCGGAAGACCGCGGGCACCACTAGCGAGCAATTGGTGTCGCACGCCGGCACGCCGCACGTGTAGCCGGGCTCATCCTGGCAGGTCGCCGAGCAGCCGTCGCCGCCCTGCGTGTTGCCGTCGTCGCACTTCTCGCCGCCTTCCACGATGCCGTTGCCGCACTTGGAGGTGCAGGCGCCCGTCGTGGGACAGCTCGGCTCGCAACGACAGTCCGGCGTGCAACCGTCGAAGGAGAGCTTATTGCCGTCGTCGCAACACTCGGAGCCTTCCACTTTGCCGTCGCCACAGACGGTGTGTTTGCAGAGTTGGCCGGGGGTCGGACAAAGGAAGCCTGGCTCGATGCGACAGGTGCTCGAACAACCGTCGCCTGAGGTGGTGTTCGAGTCGTCACACTCCTCGGTGCCGTCCTTCGTGCCGTTGCCACACACGGGAGTGTGCTGACAGGGCTGGCCCGGTTGCGTGCAGCGCCAACCGGCTTCTACGCGGCAATCGGGGGCACACCCGTCACTGGCGTTGGTGTTGCCGTCATCACACGTCTCACCGGGCTGCACGCGCGAGTCGCCGCACACGCCATTCGAGCGTGCGCACGGCATGCCAGCGGTCGGGCAGTACCAGCCCGCTTCCACGGCAGCGCAGTCAGCAGAGCAGCCGTCGCCGGGCATAGTGTTGCCGTCGTCGCATGCTTCGCCGGGGGAGCGCTTGCCGTCACCACAACGCAGCGTCGACTTGCAAGCGCCGCCCGTGGGTGGACAATCGAAGTTTGGTTCTTTGCCGCAGAGGCCGGTGCAGCCATCGCCCGGCAGCGCGTTACCATCGTCGCATGCTTCGCTGGCCTGGTTGACCATGCCGTCCCCGCAGTAGGGCCCAGCCGTCGGATCGCAGGTACTCGCAACGCTGTTGTTGCCAGCAACGCTGATCACGCCGTTGCCTCCAGCGCCGAGCACGATCGACCCCGACCCGCCCTGACTTTGCGCCGAACTTCCCGCTGTTCCCGCACCGGAACCGTTCCCACGTTGCGCGGAACCACTCGGGCTGCTCGAGCACGCGACGAGCGCGCCCACGAGCCCGATGAGGGACAAGAAACTACTTAAGCGCCATGAAGCCACGCGAACACCTCCGAAAAACCTAACCCACATGATGCGCCCTGCCCCGGCGCGCGAACAGGGAAAACCGACCTTGCGATTCCTAAGTAATGCCCAGAAGGAGAGCGATTGGTCACGTAGTCAGAGGTCGGTGTTCCGCGCCACCCTCCGCGACACGCCCGCATCGATCGACAGTTTATGTCCGCTGCGGAAGATTCGCGCGCAGTCACTTCGAAGACACGGCCACCGGCTCTCC
>JAEUAF010000668.1 GCA_019695485.1 Sorangium sp. | reverse complement strand
CGGCCTGGGTTGCGCTCGGGGGCGGGGGCGCGGGTGGAAGGGCGTCCGGCACATCGCTCGCGAGCGGGCGAAAATGGAGCGTGCGCGGCTGTTCACCTCCCACGCTGGCAACGTGTTCGGGTCGTTCGGTCCCGGGCTCGCGGGCGAACAGCGGTGCCGACCAGGCAATCAACCCGAGCGCGATCGATGCTTCGAGTTTCAACATCCGAGCGCCTCTTTCTGTTGTGAGCAACTGGGTTCGGGATGGCGAAAAACTTGTTCAGTCCTTTGCGGCGTCGAGCTCCCGCGCATGCTGCACGGCCAGGTGACTGTTCTGGCCGGGATAGGGCTTGGCACCCATCAGGCCCCGCCACAGAACCCGGTTGAACTTGGCCGTCGGCACGCGATCGGCTTCCGAAAAGTCGAAGCCTTGAGTGACCGTGTCCCAGTACTTGGCGTCGTGCAGCGGCTTCACCTCATCGCCTGCCGCGTAAACGGCGCCGAGTTGTGTGACGAGTGACGCGACTTGGGTGGTCTGCAACACGGTCGACGCTTCCGCCGTGAACTGCCACTGCTCCGAGCCGTGCACGTCGAAGATATCCGTCATCGGTGGCTGGAACGCCGTGTTCAGGTTGAGGTGCTCTGTGCCCAAGATGTCTTCCATCGTGCGGATGGCGTTGACTTGGCTGTACGGGGTGCTGACCACGGTCGCGCGTTTCAGATAGGGCCCTGCCACGTAGCTCGTCGCACGGTGTGAGTCGACGTGGTCGGGACCGTCTTGGCAGTCGTCCTCGGTGACCACGATCAAGGTGTCACTCGCGAAGCGGCTGTTCGCCACGGCTCGAACGAGCAGCCCCACGGCTAGGTCGTTGTCTGCCTGCTGGGTTTCCGGCGTGTTGATGCCGGCGAGCGCACTGCTGAAGTTGCCCATGTGATCGTGACTCAGGCGTACCAGTGATAGATTCGGCAGATCGCCTGCAGCCGCGAATTGGTCGAACTCCCGCTTCCATTCCTGGTAGCGCCAAAGGTCCGGGTAATTGTTGTCGTAGCCCCGATAGTACGGGTCGGTGAAGGGCGCGAGGTCCGGCGTCAGGGACCTAACCTGCACTTCGCCCGCGGCGTACGGGTCGCTGATCGGGGCGTCTTTGGTGCCGATGCTGCCGATGTTGTTCGTGAGCATGCCATAGTTGCGGACGGTCCCGCCTGCTTGCAACACCGCGCGGAAGATGTAGCCGCCCTGATCGTCGTCGGGCGCGTCGGAGGAGGCGTGGTTGCCGGTGCCGGCAAGGACGTTCTCTGTTCCACCGAGTAAACTCGCGGTGGCCGCGCTATAGTTGGTGGTGCCCGTTTTCCCCGCAACGGCGTCGCGCTCGGCGACCGTCGCAAAGTTGACTGGTACGCCGCGGTTGGTGCCTTCCGACTCGTACGACAGCCCGCGACTCACGAACGCATAGTTGATCTGCTGGGTGATCGCCTCCGTGTTGGTGACGCGGCCTTGCAGGCTCCACGACCAACCATCCATGCTGCCGTCGCCGGGGTCCTTGAAGTTGTCCAGCGTGACGAAGCGAGTTGCCAGGCCATGCAGGCTGGGCGTAATACGACGCGGGAACTGGGTGATGGAGCTGTCGCCGTTGGCGCCGTTGTCGAGGTCACCCAGCACTTGGTCGAAGGTGCGGTTCTCCTTGACGACGTAGATCACGTGCTTGATCTTGCGGCGCAGGAAGCGCATCACGCTTTCGCTCTCCGGGTCTCCACCGTAAAAGTTGTTCTCGGCGACCTGGGCGGTCAACCCGTACAAGTCGGAGCGATCCGGCACCGGCGCCGCGACGAGCGAAGCGCGCTCGAGCTGGAACTGGTACTCGTTCGACGCCCTCGCTGCGACGCTCGCCGCGGCGTTCCCGCCCGGGTAGGTGATCTCGGTGAGAGAAGCGGTGTTGCTCGCGAGGTGCTCCGGGTTCGGCCCAGTGATGCTTTTCCCGTTGATGACATAGAAGTACGAACCGTCCGCGCTGAAGGTGACGTCATGCGGTTCGTAGGCCGTCGGGATCAGGCCTGTGACTCGGTAGTCGTCGGCTTGCGGCGCGCTGTCGCCGTGCCCGCCAGGCGCGCGGTCCTTGATCTGGATGACCGCGATCGAGTTCGACCCCGAGTTCACGGCGTACAGCGCTTTACCGTCGGGTGAGAGCGTCACCGCGAACGTGCCTGCCCCCGTGTAGCGCGCGCTCTTGTTCTCGTGCCAAAGTTTCACGTTGTGCGCGTCGTCCTCGGGCATCAAGCCCTCGGGAGCGCGGGCATCGATCTTGGCGATGACGGAGTTCGTTCGCGTATCGATCACGGCGACTTGGTCAGCGTTGTCTTCTGCCACGTAGAGCCGCTTCTCGGCCGCGTCGAGGGTTAGCCCGAGCGCATTTCCGTCCAGTTTGATGCGCTTGATCAGGCGGCCGGCAGTTGGCGAGCCGATGTCGATGACCACGACCTCTCGATCGCGGTCGCAGGTCACGTAGGCGACCTTGTTGTCCTTCACGACGACGGCGAACGGGAAGGTACCGCCCACGCCGCCCGCGTGGCCTTCATTGCCCGGGAAAAATGGACGAAGGTCGTGTTCGTAGCGGATCGTGCCGGTTTGCGTGTCGATGACACTGATCGAATCGTTATAGTTGTTGACGACGACCAGCGTCTTGCCGTCCTTGCTCAGGCCGAGGCCAGCGGCGTTCGGTGCGACGCCGATCCCGACGCCGACGCCTGCGTGATTCAGCGCGATGCTGGCAGCGGTCACCCAGGCGCTCCCGCTCTTCTCGTAGACTCTGACCACGTCATCGCGACCGCCAGCTGCGTACAGACGTAGCCCATCGGGTGAGAAGACCAGTCCCACGTGCGAGTTGGTCGGCTGCAGCACCTGCGTGAGCAGGGGCGAACGCTTGTGGGCTCCGCTCACGTCGTACAAGAAGATGAACTGGGTCGAAGCATCGGTGTCCGTGCTGCCGTCGGGCTTGACGAGCGAATTCTGTCCCGCACAGAGCACGGCGAGTGTGTTGCCGTCGGGGCTCAGCTGCGAGCGCACGGCTTCTCCAGCGATGAAGTTTGGATAGGCGGTGAGGCCCGGGTTTAGAAACTGCTGAACGGCACCGCGCACCGCGCTGGGCGTGACGTATTGTCCTGTCGCCAAACGTTGCGCCCCGCGATGCCCGCTGCTGCCACGCGCCGCGTTGGCCCAATCCGCCGCGGAAATGCCGTCGTTTTGCGTCTGCGTAAGGTCGGCGGTCGAGGCAGTCACCCGAGCCCGATCCGACTCATCGGATCCATGAGTCGCACCACAGGCGGACAACAAGGCAGCCGATCCTGCCGTCAAAATCCATAGACTTGAACGCATGAGAGTAACCCTCCGGTGAACCGTCGAGTCCTAGACTAGATTGCTTCGCGCGGTGCGCGGGTGACCTTCAGGTAAACCCTGCTGAGGGCCTTCGTCACGAACACGGCGCCCGCGCTACACACGTGACGATGTCGAGTAGGTAGCAACGAAACGAGGTCGCATCGGCGCATTGTGCGTTGCTCCGGCGGCGATTGACGCCACCCCCTGGCGCGTGGTCGAGAGAGAGTGTGATGAATGCGAGACACGTTTTGCTCGCGTCCGTCATCACGTTCGGTCGCGCGTCGCATTCGTCACTTGGCTCGAACGCGCCTGGAGCGCGTCGCCGATCGCGTGGCCGTGAGCTAGTTACCCTGCAGGACGAGTCGCACTTTTTCGAGCAATGACGCGGGTTCGATCGGCTTCTGCACGAACTCCACCCCCGCTTCGAGCACGCCGTGGTTCACCACCGTGTGGTCCGTATAGCCGGACATGAACAGCACCTTCACGCGGCTGTGCGCGGCCGTCAGACGATCGGCAAGCTCACGTCCGCTCATGCCAGGCATGACGACGTCGGTGAGCAAAAGATCGACGGGTCCACGGCGCTCGACGAGGAGCAGCGCATTCGCGCCACTTGCGGCGACGAATACCTGGTAGCCACCCCGGATCAAGATCTGTTGAACGACGTTGCGCACTTGGTCGTCGTCTTCCACCAAAAGGATCGTTTCGGTGCCACGCCGTGCGAGCGCAGCGCGCGACGTCGGCTCAGCGATTTCGAGCGGCTCGTCGACGCGTGGCAAGTAGATCTTGAACGTCGTGCCCTGCCCGGGCTCACTGTAGACGTAGATGTTGCCTTGGCTCTGTTTGACGATGCCAAACACCGTAGACAGACCGAGACCCGTCCCGCGCCCGGGCTCCTTGGTCGTGAAGAAAGGCTCGAAAATCCGCGCTTGCATGGCTCGGTCCATGCCGTGCCCGGTATCGGTGACGCTCAACCTGACGTAGGGCCCCGCCTGCACGTCGCGCTGAAGCTGCCCGTGGGGCTCATTCACCATCATCACATTCGTCGTCTCGATCGTCAGTTGCCCTCCACGTGGCATCGCGTCCCGCGCGTTGACGACGAGATTCATCACGACTTGTTCGACCTGACCAGGATCGACTTTGACGCGCCCAAGGTCCGTCCCAGGAACGAGGGTGACGATCACGTCCTCTCCGACGAGACGCTCGATCATGCTACTCATGGCGACGAGCAGCTGGTTGAGGTCTACTACGGCGGGCCTCAACACCTGGCGGCGGCTGAACGCGAGTAACTGCCGCGTGAGTGCGGTGGCGCGGTTTGCCGCGTGAAGGACCTCGGACAGATCGCCGCGTCCTTGACCGCCCGTGTCGAGGTTGTCGAGTAGCAACATCGTGTGCCCGACAATCACCGAGAGCAGATTGTTGAAATCGTGCGCAATGCCGCCGGCCAGGCTGCCGATGGCCTCCATCTTCTGCGACTGTCGCAGCCGCTCTTCGGACTCGAGTAGGCGGTCTTGAGCGCGTCGGCGCTCTTCGACTTCGGCCGTCAGCTCCGCGTTCACCCGTGTCAGCTGCAAGGTGCGCTCGGCGACGCGCGTTTCCAGCTCGAGCCGGGCGGCCTCGAGGGCGGCTTGCGCGTCGCGCAAAGCCGTGATGTCGGTGACCAACACGAAGAACCCCAGCACCCCTTCGGGCCTGACGTCGGGGGTGTAGCGCGCTTGCGAGCAGCGGTTGACGCCGCTCGCGTCGACGATGACACGCTCGAAGAGTTGCGGCGTCCCTCCAAGCGCTGCCCTCATGAATGGCTCGTTCAGGCGAAACAACTCCTCGCCAATCACCTCCCGGATGTGTCGTCCGCGAATCGCATTCGGATCGGCCCCGAACCACTCGACGTACGCTCGATTCGCGTAACGATTTCTGAGCTCTGCGTCCCAGTAACCCACCATGCCTGGGACGCGATCGAGGAGCCGCAATCGGAGGTCGAGCTCGCGTTCTAGCTCCAGGCGACTGGAGTCCTCCTCTTCCTGCGTTTTCGCTTGATCGGCCATCCAACCTACCTAGAAGGGAAGGCCGCTCCCTCTACGAAACTGGCCGTTTCCGCGCTCCCCGCACGCGAGTCAGTGGCACGCTACTCCGGTTGCAGCCCACCGCAACAGAACCGCGCCACCAGGTGCCGCGAGGAACCCGTACAAAGTGGTAGTTCGGTACGCTTGCCTCTCCTCAGGCTGCGCGAAGATTGCGACATTACAGGGTTCTTCGGGGCTATCTGGCGCGCGAGCGTTGCCCTTTGTCCGTGAGGGCTGGACGTTCAACGGGCGTCAGCGAGGCACGCCGCACCGCTCCGCGACTCGCCGGACGAGATTGAGCGGACTCATGGCTTGACCTAGCCGCCACGGCGCGCGCCGATTGGCCCTTTTGAAAAAAGCGCTTCAGCGATGTCGAGCCGGCGCTCTCGGCTCCGACTCCCAAGCAAAGGCACCGAACGAAACGTGCCCACCACGGAGCAGAACATGGCAATCGTAACCCAAACCCAAACGCGCGCCGGACAGCCCCGCGTCCTCGCCCGCTCTACCGAAATCCGGCAAGGTCTCGACGATCCGAGGAGCTCACGATGAAATACATGCTGATGATGCACACACCGGGCGGCGGCCCCTACCAAGTGACCAACTGGCCGAAGGGCGACCTGATGCGGCACATCGAGTTCATGAAGTCCTTCGCGCACAAGCTCGGCGCGGCGGGTGAGCTCGTCGGCGCCGAAGGGCTCGCCGGGCCCGATCAGGCCAAGCGCGTGCGCGCTGGCAAAGACGGGCGACCGGTTACGGACGGCATATTCCCGGAAGCCAAAGAATTCCTCGCTGGCTATTGGATTGTGGACGTCGACGGCCCGGAGCGGGCGTACGCGATTGCGGCGGAAGCGTCGGCGGCACCAGGGCCCGGCGGGACCCCGCTCAATTTGTCGATCGAAGTCCGACAAGTGATGAGCGCGCCGCCCAGCGATTTGCCCTGAATGCTTGGCGCAAGCTCGAAATTGGCGGCGTGGGCGGGCTGAGGTACCGGCGATGCCGCTAGGGCCTCCGCGCGCTGCGAGTAGTGAGCACCTGCTGCGTGAACTGACGCCGCAGGTGCTCGCTTCGATGGTACGCCGCTATCGCGATTTTGCGGCCGCCGAGGACGCCGTACAAGAAGCGCTGCTGGCGGCCGCGCTGCAGTGGCCCGAGCAAGGCATCCCCGAGAACCCGCGCGGTTGGCTGATACACGTCGCATCGCGGCGCATCGTCGACCAAGTGCGCGCCGAGGCAGCGCGCCGTCACCGCGAGGCCCTAGTGGTGAGCCTGGTGCCTTTGGACGAGCAGATTGCGCTGGCAGCTGACCAGGACGATCCCGCCGCCGCGCGTGACGACAGTTTGGAGCTGCTCTTTCTGTGCTGTCACCCCGCACTCAGCGAGGCATCAGCTATTGCGCTCACGCTGCGCGCTGTGGGCGGACTGACCACGGCCGAGATCGCCAAGGCATTCTTGGTGCCTGAAACCACGATGGCGCAGCGAATCAGCCGCGCCAAGGAGCTCGTGCGGCGCTCGGAAACGCCGCTTTCACCGCTCACGCGCGAAGAATTCGTGCGGCGCCTCGACGCCGTCACTCACGTGCTCTACCTGATTTTCAACGAAGGCTACGTGGTGAGTGGGGGGCCGGAGCTCGTGCGCAGCGATCTCTCGAGCGAAGGCTTGCGGCTCACTCGCATGCTCCTCGAGCTCGTTCCAGACGAAACCGAGGTCGCGGGCTTACTCGCGCTGATGCTACTCACGGACGCGCGGCGCGCGGCGCGCACGTCGGCGCAGGGTGAGCTCGTCCCGCTCGATGAACAAGATCGCTCGCTCTGGGATCGCGACGCCATTCAAGAGGGCGTCGCACTGCTCACGGTCACACTCGAACGCGGCACGGTCGGGCCGTACCAGGTGCAGGCGGCGATCGCGGCCCTGCACGACGAGGCTCAAAGCGCGGAGGCCACCGATTGGCCACAGATCTTGGCTCTGTACGAACTGCTCGAGCGCATGACCGACAACCCCATGGTGAGCCTCAACCTCGCGATCGCGGCGGCGATGGTTCACGGGCCTCGAGCCGGGCTCGAGCGCCTGGACGCGCTCGAGGCCGACGCGCGCGTCGCCGGTCACCATCGCCTCGAGGCCGTGCGCGCGCACCTGTTGGAGCGGGCGGGCGAGCCTGAGCGCGCCAGTCAGTGCTTCGCGCGCGCGGCTCAAGGCACGGCTAGCAGCGCGGAAAGGGACTACCTCTTGATGCGAGCGGCTCGCCTTCGGCAATGACTCGTGGCGTAGCGCCCACTGCGGCTCCTCGGCGCGTCTCCGACAGCGCGGCTGGGCGGCGCGCTCGCGACTCGAAAAGTTGGCTGACGCCTCAGGCTTCGCGGGCGCGCGTGCCGAGCTCAGCCTGACAGGTGAGGCATTTCTTGGGCACGTGATCCTTGAGATATGCCTCACCGCAGTTTGGGCAGAGGCGTGCGTCGCGCTCGAACGAAATCGGCTTTTCGGTCGCGCGGCAATGCCTGCCGGCCACTTGCAGCTCCTCGACCGCGACGAGCTCGCCGTCGAATTCCTTGGGCTCCGGCAGCGCCTCGATGTCCGCGCGCTTCACGGCCATCACGTCCGGTACGCGACGACCGCCTTCAGACAGCACCCAAGCCAGGGCTTTGGGATGCGCGTCAGCGGGGAAGGCGAGGCTCGCCTCTTTCCCCTTAATCTGGACCTTGCCGGCAGCGTCGATACTCACGCGCTCGATGTCGCACCACAAGATCCGCACCAGGTCCCCGCCGCTCTCGAGCGCGACCCCCGCGTCACCGACCCGCACGCTGCCCACCTCGGCCGCGCCTTTCCACAGTGAGCCTGCGAAGCAAACCGCCCCGAGCCCCAGCAAGTAGGGCCCGTAACGCAGCGGCTCCTCGCGCAACCACTGGGCGTAGACACCGGCGCCGAGCGCGAGGGCGCCGATCATGCCGGCGTACACCGTGGCTCGCGAAGCGTAGGTCGCCTCGGGGGTAAAGCGTCGTTCTTTGCGCTCGCGTTTGGCGGCGGCGCTCTTCTTAGCTTTCTTGGCGGCGGTCATCGGTTGAACGGGCGAAGGCTACACCGAAATCGATGAGTATCCAGTGCTTCCTCCGGCCCGCGCGTCGCCAAACCAGACCTCGCGCCGGAGTCGCGATATCGTGGCCCGCGATGCGACTGCCGCTGAGCCTGGTCCCCCTCGCCACCCTGGTAGCGGTCGCTGCAATCGTTTTTCGCGGGGGCGCCTCGCGGCCGGTGGAATCGTTCAGACTGGTCGGGGGACCGACTGACCGGCTCGCGAGTTGGTCGGGCTGGGTCGAGGCCGCAGTCGACGGCTCCGCACGCCGCGGAGGCTCGTTCGACGTCGAGGCCGTCTCGACGCGAGGCGCCCGTGCCGAGCAGCACATCGAGCTCGACGCCGAAGGTCGCGCCCCGCTCCGCCTCGACTTCGGCCGTGAACCGCCCGGCGCGATTCAGGTGCGAGTCCGCGCGGAGGGACGGCTGCTCGCGCACGGCACGCTTGCGTTAGCCGCCGACCATTGGCGAAATGGCGCCGCGCGGCGCGGCGGCTACTTCAGCGCGCATTCACCCGGCGAGCTCAGCCTGTCGATCGCGCCCGGGCGCGGCGCGTTCGCCGTCCCGTTTGCAGCGCCGCTGTGGATCCACGTCGAGCGAGGCGCTGCGCCTGCAGCGGACGTCGAACTGACGCTCGAAGCCGAGGGCGCGAGCGTGACCCCTCGCCAGCTGCGCAGCGACGCACGCGGCTTCGCACAGGCCCGGCTCACGCCGCGCGAGCACGTCGTCACGGTCGCCGTGCACGCCCGCGCCGAGGCCGCGACTGGCGAGCTTTCGGCCAGCATCCCGGTGGTTCCCGGCGCCATGTTCGTCGAGCTCGAGGCCGGCCAGCTGCGCGTGCGTTCGCCGATCCAGCGCGAGGCCGCCTTCGTCACTCTGGTGAGTGAAATGGGCAGCCTGCAGACGGCGCGCGTCGCGTTGAGCCCCTCCTCGGACGGCAGCGCCAGCGGAGTGCTTTCCGTGGCGGAGCCGCCGAGCCCCTCGGCCTGGGCCGTGGTGTCAGGCGAGCCTTCTGGATCGAGCTCGGCGCTGGTGGGCTGGCCCGTGGTCGTCGACGAGACCCCTCCGCGCACGTTCGACGTGGCCAATCGTGTGTTGTTCGACTCCGCGCCGACCGCGCTCGCCGAGGAGCGCGCGCGCCGTCGCCGTGTGCGCGCGATCGCCTTATGGGTGGCGCTGGCGGGCGCCTTGCTCAGCGTGTTCGACCTCATGAGCCGTGCACGCGCCAAGCAGACCGCCCTCGAAGCACACCTCGCGGGCGAGCTCGGCGCTGAGCGCAGTCGCGAACTCGCGCCGCGCGCCAACAGCCGTTCACTGCTCGTCGCGGGCCTGATCCTGATCGGCTTTCTCGGTGCGGCCGCGCTCGTCGGCTATCGGCTGTGGTGATCGCGCGGCAAGCTATCGGGTTGGGGGCATGCCGAGTAACGAGCGCGCCCGGCGGCGAAGCTCGACCCTGGGCAAACACCGCGTCACCTGGCGCGGGTCTGGTGCCGCGCCCGCCCGGCTTTGTGTGTGAAACGGGGGCTCGGCACCCGACCCGGCTGCAATAACGTACAAGACCGAGCCAGCGGCCGAGGCTCTACTGATCGAAGTTTGGTGCCTTGCACCCGCGACGCACCCCGCGCCCCCTAGGCTCTGCATTGCTGCTCGCCCGTCAACGTGCCCGTGTCCGCGCCCGAAATGCTCACCGGAGCAGCGGTCCTTCGGGCACAAAGCACGCGACGCCTCCGCGTCGATCGACGGGCACGGGCATCGGATCGCGTGCGGGCGCGGGAGTCCTAGCGGGACCGGAGTCGGGCACGGGCGTGCGGCCGGGCACGGGCACCGGATCGCGTGCGGGCGCGGGAGTCCTAGCGGGACCGGAGTCGGGCACGGGCACGTTGACGGCAGCTGGCGGCCAGGGGCGCGCCCTCGGGGCTGTGGCGTGCTTCGTTGTGGCGCTTGGGTGCAGCGCGCGGACCTTCAG
>JAEUAF010000570.1 GCA_019695485.1 Sorangium sp. | reverse complement strand
CTCGACGCCGTGAAAGCGCACGTGTCTACGATCCATTCTCCGTGCGGCTCGTGCCATACGTCACCCAATACGTGCCAACGAAACCCACCGCGGGCGTTCTGATTGATCCACCCCGCCAGCCGGAACGCGGCGTACGTGCGCCAGCTCGGCGATTCGCTCAGAACGTGGACCAAGATCTGCGCGTTCTGCTCGTACTTGGCATAGAGCTCGGGCGCGTGCTGCGCGAGTCCGCGCACGTAGCACGACGCGCGACAGACAGCCGTCGCCCCCGGGCAAGAATCGTCCCCGCCCACGGACCTCGCCGGAAGTGACAGTGCGTTCGGGTGCGGCTTTTCGTAGGTGCCGTTGTCGGCCGTGATTTTGGAATTTCCGTCTACCCACAGAGACACACCAGCCCAAAGGGTGACTTGCGCCTCGCAAAATGCGGTACGCGTCGGAGCGCCCGTTACGACTGGCAACGTTCGCGATCGTGTCATGACAGCAGCCCGTCCAAGAGTAACGCCGCGGCGAAGAGGCACGCGAGGGTACCGTGCCCCGTGAACAGACAAATTGCCATCACAATGCGCATAAGTGTGGACTTTACGTCACTCATTTCGTTCCTCTTTCTCTGCGCGCTTGGCGCACGATCGGAGTGCCCATCGACACGAGCACTCTCTCTAGGATAGCCGCGCGCTCCAAGCTTCTGGTAGTGGGATCGCGAAACTCGTTGACTAGGCTCGTGGCGAACTCGAGCGCGCTCCGATCTCCGCGGGCCTCATTGCAATCGAGACACGCAGTCAGCAGATTGGCCGGCGCGTTGCCCCCGCCGCGCGCCCGGGTGACGATGTGGTCCAGGCACGCCGCGCCTGCAACCTCGTCCGCGGGAGCGCCTGAGTCGCCGCGCGGTGTGTCAACGACGCACCGGCACCACACACACCGCCAACCGTCGCGCTGATAGATCGCGTGGCGAGTCGTAGGTCTGATCCACTTTGATCCCTGGCCCCAGTTGCCCGCCGTGGGGCTGCGCCGTGATGATGGTCGCGTCATTTTGGTCCCTTCTCGAATGCTCGGTTCAACCGCGCCAGCGTGCAATTCAAGTCTCGGAGGCAGCCCGCGCACACGAGCACTAGCACGCCGCTGTTAGCGTCGGGCGTGAACGTGAACACGCCGTGCGCGCGATCCCAGGAATATGGCTCCCTAGGCTGCTTGCACAGCGCGCACGGCTGTTTCACGGGAACGCTCGCAGTGCGTCAAATATGGCGCACACCGAGCCGGCAATCGCCAGGGCCGCGAATACGAGTACGGCGATGTCCACGCCGCGATCGCTGCGACGCGCGCTTGGATCGAACGGTGGCGGAGTCGGCGCAACACGCAAGCGCGCTCTGAGGTCCTCGGCCCATCTATCCTCGCACCAGGGTACGGGCACGACAGGCGCGACGCGGCGTGCGCGGATCGCTTCCGGCGTGCTCGGCTCCGTGTCCTCTTCCTCTTCGTTTTCGCGTTTCGTGACCATGCTATCTCGCTTTCAAAAGTCGCCCCAGGTATGTGGCAGAAATACAAGCCGCGTCAAGCTTGTCCGCCGCAGAAAACGCGCGCGGATAGTATGATCCACCAGAGCGCGCCCAACGCGTCGCGGCCCCCTTGTCGAGCGCAGCGCGTATCACACGCTCCGTGGCCTCTCCGCCGAACACGGCGCGCTCGGCAGGTTCGAGTATGCGCCATAGCCGCGCGTGCTGAACCGGCTTTGGCTCGGAACCTTTCCACGCACGCGGCTCTAGCTCGACGACCACGCAACCAGGTGCGCCGCCCTGGTACCGGTAGGCGACGGCCGCGCCCACCCATGCCAGTTGGATCAGAACCGCGGGCGGCACGGCCGCGGACCGCTCGTCTTGCTGCGGCTTCTCGACCACGACCGCGGAGAGACGCGGCAATACCGCGAACTCGTGCGAGGGCCGCTCGAACCACGCAGACACGAACAGCCCTCCCTCAGAGAGCGCGCACGCGCATCCTCCGGAGTCCTTTCCGTAATCGGGATCGATCCCGAGGACTTGCGTGCGCGGCTCGGTCACGGCCGTTCCTCGCCCAGCGCAAGCGCAAGGTCGAGCTCCGCCCACGTGAGCGCGGTGTCGTGCCCGGCCAGGTAAGCGCCCACGACCTGAGCGCCGTCCAGCGAAAAGCCGAACAACGGCAATCTCGAGGCGGTCTTATGTGCTTCCGCGTGACGCTCCAGCACCGAGGAGAGACGCGCGCGCGCCGTCGCTGCGGTCACGGCCGCCCCGCTACGAAGTAGCGATCGCGCCACTCCTTTGCGTGGGTGCGACACGGCGGCCCCCGCGGGCGCGCCGGGTGTTTGGTCGTGAAACTTGCGGACGTAGTCGCGCAATCGTTCGAGCTCCTCTACGTCAACGCACTCTACCACCAGCGTGATATCTGGGCGCCTAGTCGTGATATTGAATCGCCTGTCTGTCATTTTCTATGCCTCTCTCCAAAATGCCCGGCCGCGCCGATCGGAAATCCTTCGGCCCAGTCCGGGAGTTCTAGCATGATCTCGCGCAAACACTCGTAGCCTTCCCGCAGATTCGCAATCGGAACTTCCGCGCCGATCTCGTCGTGAATGTGCAGCACGGGGTCAAGGCCCGCATCGTCCGCGCGGACAATCGCGTCCGCCATAAGGTCTCGGCAATACCGCTGAACCACGTTTTCGCAAATGAGGCCGCCATAGATGTGCTCGCGGATGGGTGTACGCTCGCCGGTCGCGTCACATTCCTCGTCCTCCTCATTTGACTCGTGGTGCCCCTCGTATGAGATCTGTGGTCGGCCCTTCCAGTCTTTGCGGATCTCAACTTTCGGATAGACGATCACGCCCCCCATCGGGAACAGAATCGCGACGTCCTCGCCGTTATCGGACGGACAGAACTCGAAACACGCCACTTGCGCGGGCTCGCCGCGGGCCGCGGAAATGAACGCGGCCTGCAGCTCGTGCCAAAACTCCACGATGGGCCGGTGAAGCTCCCGCCAGCCCGAAACGATCGCGCCGGGATCCACGCCGAGCGCGGCCAGGTCGATCCCCATTTTAGCTGCCATGCGCGCGATCGCGCCGGGGCCTCCCTGGTATCCGCAGGCGAGCTCGGCGACCTTGCCCGCCTGACGCTCGGCCATTTTCTTCGCGACCGGATATCCAAAAATTCCCTCGGCCGCTACGCAGTACGGATCGAGCGGCCCGGCGAACACGTCCAGCGCCGCCTGGTCGCCCGCGAGGAACGCATTCGCGCGCGCCTCTACCCCAGAGAAATCGCACACGGCCAGCCCATGCCCGGGCTTTCCACGTAAGCACGCGCGCAGCAGCAGATCGATCTCGTCTTGGTCCACGTGACCGCCAGCAAGCACGCGATCCGCGAGCACACAGACCTCCGCATCTCCCCAATCCTCGAACCGCTTCTCGGGGCGGGGCATGTTTTGGAGCTGCATACCTCGGCCTGACCAACGCCACGTGTGAGCCCCGAGGTACCGGTGCATGTCACGCAAGCGGCCGTCTCGCGACACCATGGCAAGGCCCTTGCGGAGTTTGCCACGCGCGATCGATGCGATCTCTCGGCGCGCGATCGCCAACAAGAAAGCCTCTTTGCTCGTGGGCGCGT
>JAEUAF010000457.1 GCA_019695485.1 Sorangium sp. | reverse complement strand
GAAGCCGATGTCGCGCACGTCGTAGTTGGCATACGGCATGAGCTCGGCGGGCACCGGCACGCTGTAGGTGCCGGAGAGACCCACCTCGGCCTCGACGCACGCCGGTGGAGTGCTCGCGGCGTTCGTCGTCATGCTCCCCGCGCCGCTCTTCGCGTCGGCGCCGCAGGCCGCGGCAAAGAGAGCGACGCTCGCTACGCCCGCCCGCACCGTCGCGGTGTAGAACTTGAACGACAACAAGCGAGGAAGAATAGCCTGACCTTGTCGCGCGCGCCATTCGCGGCTCACTTCGAAAGCGGGCTCGGATTCTGCGACCACGTGTCTCATTTTCATTGCGCAACTCCAAGGTCAGGCGAACGTTTCGTCACGGAGCGCTAAGCGCGCGCCCTCAGCCCTTGCCGGACGAGCCGGAATCATCGCTTTCGCAGACGCCGCCACTATCCTCCGACTTACAGCGTTCGCCGCTCGCGCAGTCGGAGTCCTTGGTGCACGGGCGCGCTAGCGGCGTGCCGCTGGCTCCGCCGCTAGCGGAGCTGCTGGTCCCATGGCCTGAGTCGTCGCTGGATCCGCTGGAACCGTGATCGTCTCCCGCGTCGTGGGCGCCGCCCTCGGCTTTGGTCGAGTCGTCGCCGCTGCTGCCGCCCGCGCCATGGTCGTCGGCGACGTCGTGAGCCCCGTCATCGGAGCCACCGGCGCCTTGGTCGTCCGTGGCATCGTCCGTGCCGCTCGATTTGCCGGCTGTATCGTCCGTGCCGCTGTGCTTACCGGCCGTATCGTCCGTGCCGCTCTGCTTGCCTCCGCTGCCGTCGTCCGAGCCATGCCGCTTGCAGAATGAGCCCGATTGCTCGGGCTCGCATTGGAAGCCGGTCCCGCAGTCGCTCGAGGTCTTGCAGGAGATCCGGGCGTTCGAGCTGCCGAGCAAGTCGTCATCGTGGCTGGCGCAAGCCGTCAGGCTGGCGGTGATGAGCGCGATCAGGATTAGGCTGGTTTTCATGGGAAATCTCCGGGGTGCTTGTGTGGTTGGCACTATGGCGCCGAGATTTTCCACGTGCGCTTTCGGGCACTAACGGGGCTGACGGGAAAGCGGGTTGACGGCACGGTCGAGTTTTGGGAGGACTCAGTTGTGTCGGCCCGGGAACCGCTGGAATTGCTAGTCTTTTCTGGCGCTTATGCCGAGGTGTTGGATCGCACCGCCGCCGGCTATGTGGGAGACGACGCACCGGCAGTGATCGGGGCCCTGGCGCTGAGCGGACGCCTGGAAGAAGCCGAGAGCGCCTTCAGCCGGTTCGCGGGGGGCTCCGCCAGCCTGGACGGGGTTGCGCAAGCTCGCTTCTTCGTGGTGGCCGGGCTGTGCCACGCGGGGCAAACGGCGCGCGCCTTGCGCTACGCTCGCGACAGCTTGAACGCGGTGCGCGGGAGGGATGCGCGGCGACGCTTTTGGGCGTGTCAGGGGCTTGCGCTGGTCCGCTACTTCGAGGGTCGGTTCCAGCGGGCGCGGCGTGTTGCACGACGCGCCTTGGCAGCGGCGGTCGAAGTGGACTTCTCGTACGCGCGCTTTCTCGCGCTCGACTTGTTGGCGCACTTGCTCGTACACACGGGCGAAGTGTTCGCCGGCATGCGCCTCTTGTCGCAAGCCGAGACGTTAGCCGACGCGCTCGGCTACGCGCAGAACGCCGAGACCGAGCGCAGTGCGGCACTCGTGTTTCAGCTGCGCATGCTGCTCACCGGCATCGATGCGGGGCTGCACGCGCTGGAAAGCGCCGTTCGCGCCACGGAGGGAGTCAGCTACTTTGCACAGCGCAATGGTCTGGTCGAGCTGGCCGGTATGTTCGCCTTGCGGGGCGACGCGCTGCGCGCCACTGCCGCGCTCGAGGACTCACGCCGTATCACGCTGCCGGGCGCGGACCGACGCTGGCGGACTCGCTGGCTGATCTGTCACGCCCTGTGCAGCGCGATGTCCGAGGGCGCGGAGCGAGCCCGCGCGAGCATCGAGGAGGCGCGAGCTTCTGCCGCCGACGAGCTCACGCTGCAGGTCGAAGTCAGCTTCGTCGACGTCGTGTTCGCCCGGCAACGCAGTGCCGCGCGCTTGGACGCGCTGGCCGACCTTGCGACGCGCACCGGCATCCAGCGCGCTCGCATCGCCTGTGAGGTTGCCGCGGGCAAATCCCTCTTGTACCCGCCACGTGTCGAAGACGGACTCGGACGCGTGCTGCTCGAGTGCTGCGAACGGAGCCCGCTCGAGCGCGTGCAGCGAGTGCTCTCCGCGGGGCTCTGCGGACTCGTGCCCTGGGCGCTCGGCCGCGAGCCTGGGCGCCGCATCGTGCTCACGGAAACCCACATCATCGCCGAAGATCACGGCAACGTGCACGCTCGCGAGGTCCCGAGCGGGCCGACACTCCGCCTCTTGCTCGCGCTCAGACATGGCCACCTGAGCCGCGCAAACTTGCTCAACGAAGTTTGGGGGATCGCTCGTTTCGTGCCCACGCGACACTTGCCGGTGCTGCACACAGCCATCTCGCGACTGCGCGCGTCACTCGGCGAACGCGAATGGATCGTGACCCATGACGACGGCTACTCGCTCGTCACCGGCCTCGAGATCATCACTTGGGACGAGACGCCGGAGGGCCTCATTTCTGCATCGGCTGCACCGCCGCCCGACGATCAGGAGCGGGTGCGCGCGTTCGTGTTGGGCAACGGCCCCGTAAGCTCCGCGCAGGTGGCCGAGTCGTTGAAGCTCTCCGCGTCGACCGCGTTACGATTGCTACGTCGACTGGCAGACGACGGCCAGGTCGTAAAGAGCGGGGGCGGTCGAGGGACGCGCTACGGAGGCGCATGACTGATACAGCGCGAATCAGACCACTTCTTACGCGCTGGCTCAACGAATTGGCGCCTCGCAAAAGCCGCCCAAGCAAAACTGCGAGCAACATTGCCCGTTGTTGGCGCAGCTATCCCCGGTGAGCGTGCACGTAACCACGGGCGCGCCACCGATCGCCGAAGCACCCGCGCTCGAACTCGCTCCCCCCACTCCCATCGCTCCGCCCGTGCCCAACACTGGGGGCGGAGGTTCGCACACCCCGCTCGCGCTGCAGTGCGCGGTGCAACAATCGGCGCCAGCGGTGCAAGCGCCGGCTACTGCCACGCACGGCGTCGTGCACACCTGGTTCAGGCACTGCCCCCGACAGCACTGTGCGTCGTTGCTGCAGGCGACCCCCTGGGCGAAGCAGGTATCCGCGCCGAACCCGCAGCGTTTGGTCTCCTTGTCGCACTGATTGCAGCAGCCACTGCCGCTGCCGGACGAGCAGTCTTCTCCCGTGGGTCGACAGTCGCGATTCGGCATATCGACCTGACAGCGACCACCTTCGCAAACACCGGAGCAGCACTCGGCATTGTTCGCGCAAGAGTCCCCTTCGACCGTACACTTTCCCCCGCACTTTCCGTTGAAGCAGCCGGTCGAACAGCAATCGAGGGCTCGCGTGCAGGCGGCGCCATCCGCGAAGCAGGCCGCCAAACAGACCTCACCCGCCGTACCTGTCACCGGCTCGCAACGCCCCGCCAAACACGACGAGGGCGTCGTACACGGCGCGTTTGCCGGCAGGCCCGTGGGATTCACGGCTTGCGCACCGCCGACGGACGAAGCTCCGGCGACACCGCCCCCGACGCCCTTCGCGGCGCCCACGCTCGGCGCCCTACCACCCGCCGCATCGACACTGCGCGCCCCGCCCAACGAGAGCCCGCGGGCCCCGCTTTGAGCGCCTGCGCCGGCGCCGGCACCGATGACCGAGTCCGCGCCACTCGAACAGGCCTGAGCGAACGATACGGCGCCCAGGAGCAGGCCAAGTTGCAAAACCAAAGTAGGCGAAACGGCCTGGCGGGAGAGACTCATGTGTGTGTTTCCTTGGTCGCAGCGATGACGTGTCGACGAGCCACCACGACTCGACGCGACCCGTAGTCCCACTCTACGGCTGACAATCCCGGCTGACGCTGACGGCCCCTAACAGCCTGACGCGGAACGACTCCTGTTGGCGATGCACAGTGGAACACACGCGGATTTCCCGCGCGATTCTCGGCACCTTCAGTGTCGGCGTTTCTGCGCGAAGCAGCGCTCTCGTCGGGCACCGCGACACGGACAATCTATGTCCTATCTAGCGCACGGCGAGGCTCAATTTCAGGGATCTTCGCCGTGCTGCGGCGTATGATGGGTTGTCTTTGGGCGCGTTGCGATCGCCCGAGCGGCCCGGCCTTTGGGGACGCGTTTGCGATCGCTCGAAGCCGTCCGCGTTGGGCGACTTCGAGGCCACGTGTCCGAAGCGCCAGCGGCCGCGCGGACAGCCAAGCCACGCGGCAAAGAGGAGTGATTCATGTTGCAAAGTTCACTGCCAATTTGGGTTGAGCTGCGGTTCTTGGGTCGTCGCTCGTGGTTCGAGCTCCACGAGGGGAGCCGCCCGCTCGGCATCGGCTCCGGCTGGTGCACGGATCTGCGCATCTTGGATCCACACGTGGCGCTCGTACACTGCGAGCTCGTGCGCGAGGGCTACTCGGTTCGTGTGCTGCCCACCGGGTCGGCCGATGTGCGGCTCAATGCCGCGCACGTGGGCGCTTCGGCGCTCTTGCCGGAGCGCTGTCTGCTCGAGTTCCTGGGTCACGAGATCGGGGTCGTCTTGCACGCGCGACTGCCGCACTTCGAACCGCCGCGTCACAAGTCACGCGCCGCGTTCGGCGACGCTGGGCGTCGCGTGGAGCCGCCACCAGTAACGCTTGGGCATGGCTCGCCGCGCCCGCTCGACCGGCGCTGAGCGCTGGTTTAGGGCTCGCTGCTGCGGCGAGTGGGGTGGCCTCTCGCCCGATGACCTGGGCGTCGTCTTCCGCGTATACTTCGCGGCGATGCTGCGGCCGGCCGAATCTGCGCGGATAGATGGCTTTCCGGCCACGGGCTGGACGCTCATTCTGCGGGCGGGGGACGGCCCGGAGGCGCGGCGTGCGGCTCTCACTGCGCTCTTGGCTCCGCGCTGGGGCGCGCTCTATGCCCTGGCGCGAAAGCGCGGCCTGCAGTCGGACGTGGCGGAGGACGCGGTTCAGAGCTTCGCGGAGCGCTTGCTCGAAAGCGATGCCATCGAGCGCCTCGACCCCGCCCGCGGTCGACTTCGCAGTTACTTGGCGGCAGCGTTTTCGAGGCACCTCGTGAATCTGGGGGTGCATGCGTCGGCCGCCAAGCGCGGGGCGGGCCTGCGAGCCATCCCCATCGATGAGGTGGAGGCTCTGATCGACAGCCACCAAGACACGCCAGAGCAAGCCTTCGATCGCGCCTTCGCGCTCGCTCAATATCAAGCGGCCATTTCTGATCTGCGAGCGGAATACCAGAGCGCTCAGCGCAGCGGCCCGTTCGAAATTCTGGAGCAGGTGTTTCGCTTTGGGGAGACCGAGTCGTACACGGTGCTCGCCCGACGCCATGGGCTCAGCCTCTCTCAATTGAAGTCGCTCGTTTTCCGCGGCAGACGCCGTTTTCAACAGATCTTCCGCGCAAGAATCGCGGAGACCGTGGAGGATCCGACCGAGGTCGACGCCGAACTCGGCTACGTGCTGTCGTTGCTGGGTGGCGCATGAGCGAAAGCTGCCCACGCTGTGGGCTCGTGAGCACCCTGCCCGGGGTCGCGCTGTGTCCGCGCTGTCTGCTCGCTGAACCAGATGCAGACGATATCGCGCTGCCCCCTGAATTGCCAGGACTCGAGCTCGGCCCGCTGCTCGGACGTGGCGGCATGGGGCAAGTCTTTCGCGCGCGCCACGCGCGGTTGGCGCGCGACGTCGCGGTCAAGCTGATCAATCCCGAGCTTTCGGTTGGCCCGCGATTCAAAGCGCGCTTCGAGCGCGAAGCGCGCGCCCTGGGCCGCCTGAATCACACGCACGTGATCGTCATCTACGACTACGGAATCACACCCGAGGGTGACGCTTACCTCGTCATGGAGTACGCGAGCGGCGGCACGCTCGCCGACAAGTTGCCGTTGCCGCCCCTACGTGCGGTCGAGGTGGCGCTGGCGCTCGCCGACGCGCTTTCTCTGGCGCACGAGTCTGGGCTGGTGCACCGCGACATCAAGCCTGAGAATGTGCTCTTCGACGCGCGCGGCAACGCAAAGCTGGCAGACTTCGGACTGGCGCGTGCCTTCGAGCCCGACGCGGCCGACGGCTTGACGCATCCGGCTTGGGTCGGCGGAACACCAGCCTACATGGCCCCGGAAGCGCGCGCGGGGGAGCCGCCGCACCCAGCCGCTGATCAATACGCGCTCGGGGTCTTGCTGCGCGCGATGCTGAGCGGTTCCCCACGCCCCGCGCGCGATCTCGAAGGCGCGCTGGGAGCGCTGGTCGCGCGTGCCACGGCCGAGCTCCCGGAGAACCGCTTCAGTGATCTCAAGGCGTTCGCCGTGGCGCTCGGAGCTCTGCAAGCAGAATTGGCGAGGCCCGAGGCGTCAAAGCCGCAACGCACGGCCTCGCACCAAGACTTGCCCCCGGAAGAGCGGAGTTGGCTGCAGGCGGTGAGTCTGATGTTTGCGGGTGCCACGGCCACGGCCCTGTACGCGTTGGTTATCTCGTTCACGCCGCGCGTCATGCGTTCGGAGGAGGCGCTCTCGATGATCGCCTTCGGTTATCGCACGTTGCCTGGCGATCGCGTCCTCACTCAAGCGCGCTTCGAAGTGTGGCCGACGCTGAGCGCGGGGGCCGCCTTTGCCGTAGCCCTCACCTCCTACGGTCTCATGCGGCGTCACTGGCGACACGCGGGGCTCGAAGTGCACGATCTGGAGCGCCCGATTGCGAGCGCATCGCACGTATTCAAGCTTGGCGCTGGGTTGTTCGCCCTCTTGCTCGGCCATCGAGAGCATCTGCACACCACGTTTGCGCGCCTCGGGCCCTACCTGCCAGTGCTCGGAGGGACGCTCGAGTTCGTGCTGCTCTATCTGGTGTGGCAAAGTCTGCTGGAGGCGATTCGCTGTCAGCGGCCCCTGCTCGGCGAGCGACGCCTGTGGCTAGGCTTTGCGCTCGGGCTGATTCCGCCGAGTGTCTCCTTCTTCGAGGCGCTGGGCGCTGCACGCTAGCGGGCCAAAAGCTAGGACTATTCGCGGTACGGTTGGCTCCTGCCCCCCCCACCAGGAGGCCCGAAGTTTTTTTGGCGTCCGACGCAACCGCGAGGTTTCGAATTTGTATTGCGAGGTGACCCCCAAAAAAGGAGTCCGAAGCAATGCAACCATCCAATCAATTTCTGCTCGTCGCTTATGCCGCCTACTCGCTGATCAGCGTGACTCTCACTATCTTCCTCGCCCAGACGCTGTTCAAAAGCGGGGAAGTCTTCCTGGAAGATGTCTTTCCAAGCAACCCGCGCATGGCCTCATCGGTCAATCGCTTATTGGTCGTCGGGTTCTACCTCCTCAATCTGGGCTACGCCTTCCTGACGCTGCAAACGCACGAAAGCGTCCTTACCGCGCTCGTCGCGTTCGAAGTGCTCTCGGGGAAGCTCGGCCGTTTGCTGGTGTCGCTCGGGGTGATCCATTTCTTCAATCTGCTCGTGCTGCAGCGTTTGCGGCGCCGCAGCCAAATTCACATGGCGCCTCCGCCCGTTGCACCCCAGCTGCGCCGCCCTGCCTCGGCGCTTTGAAGGAGCGACCAGATGCATCACCTCCCTGATGTGGGCCTGAACGGGGCCGACGACCCCTGGCTCCGCGCGTTCGAGCAGCGTTTGAACGCAGAAGCCGCGCTGACGGTCGGCGTTCCCGAACGACTCAGCGTGCTGTTCGACCCCGCGTGCGCGCTCTGCCGACGAGCGCGCGCGTGGATGCTGGGGCAACCCGCCTATGTGAAACTCGAGTTTCTTCCCACCACGTCGCAGGAATGCAAGGCGCGATACGGAGACTTACCTTGGCTCGGAGACGAGCTCATCGTCGTCTCGAACTTGGGCCAGGTCTGGGTGGGACCCGCAGCGTTCATCACGTGCCTGTGGGCTCTCGTGGCGTTTCGGCCTTGGTCATTCCGTTTGACTGGGCCGTTCTCCGGGCTCGCTGAGCGCTTCTTCCACGTCGCCTCGAAGAACCGCGCGCTGCTCAGCAACATGCTCGAGCACGAATGCCAGGACGGCCAGTGCTACCGGCGACACTGAAGCCGAGTCTCGTTCCCTGGATGCTGCGTCGGGTTCGGTACAGCCCCTTCATTTCGAGGCATTCCGTTGGGCGTGGCGCCCAAGCCCGCGTTTCGGCTGGGTCGCCACGCCTCGAAGGACTGGGCCTGCGCGCTCGTGACCGCTCATGGTAAGCTCGGCGCATGTCACGGGTGTGCGTGATGCGTGCGGCGCGGCAGGCGGGGCTGGTCGTCGCCTGCGTGGCGTGCACACACACGGAGTCCCCGTTTGATCGGCAGGCGAGGGCCGAGTCTGCGAGCGGCGGTGCCACGCTCAGCAGTGGCGGTTCGCTGCTCTCGGCCGGAAACAGCGCAGCGGGCATCAGCGCCAGCGGGGCCCAAGCCTCTGCCGAGCCCGGGGCAAACACGCCGACTGGCGGCGCGCAAGGCAGCGCAAGCGAGGCGTGTGATGGCGCGAGCCTGCGTCGGGTCCGGCGTCTGACGCAGCGGGAAGTCGAGCTCACGCTCGCCGACCTGTTGCAGACACCCGAGAGCACGTTTGCCTGGTCAGCCCCCGATCCCAAGGTGCAAGGCTTCGATACGAGCGCCGACGCACTCCTGGTCGGAGACGGCACTTTCGACGACTTCGCGGACGTGGCGGAGTTGGCTGCCGATGCGAGTGATGTGGCGACGCTTGCACCCTGCGCGGCTGGCAGCCCGGAACAAGCCTGTGCTTTGGATTTTCTAGTCGACTTCGCGGGGCGAGCCTATGGCCGCGCCGCCAGCGACAACGAGCGCCAGCGCTTGCTTGCGTTGTATCTGAATGCTCGCGCAACGTCCGAGTACACGGTTGCCGTGCGCGTGGGAATCCAGGCCATCCTGAGCTCGCCGTATTTCTTGTATCGCACTGAACTCGGGGCGACGGACGAGCCAGCAACAGGCCAAACCAAGACTTCGCTCAGCGCGAGCGAGGCGGCCAATGCGCTGGCATTTGCCATCACAGGCGCGGGGCCGGACGCAGCGCTGCGCGAGCGCGCCATTCGTGACCCCAATTTCGTCGCCGGCGCAGGTATGGGTGAAGAGGCCGACCGTCTGATCGCCACGCCGCGCGCTCAGGCGCAGCTGCGCCGCTTCGTGCGCCAGTGGCTGGGCGTCGACGACCTCAACCAGGTCAACAAGATTCCAGCGATGTTCCCCGAGTTCACGCCCAGCCTCAAAGCCGATCTCGACCGCGAGATCGAGTCCTACCTGACGCAAGCGTTGGCTCCTGGGCAGGGCACGCTGGCCGCGTTGCTGGCGGGGCGCTTCGGGTTCCCGAGTGCGCTCGAATTTACGACTCTCTACTCCGCGGACTACCCGGCTGGGACAGCGCCGCTACCGGGCGCCGATTTCGCGCCCCTCGAACTTTCACCGGGCGTACGACGCGGCGTCTTGTCGTTACCCGGCTGGCTCGCGGCACATTCCCCCGTCCATCGCTCGAGCCCCACCGATCGCGGACTGGCGATTCGAAGCCGCTTGTTCTGCCAAACTCTGCCGAGCCCGCCGGCGAATGCGCTAGCTGCGGCGCCAGGCCCCGGCGACACGGAGCAAACCACGCGCCAGAAGTTCGAGCGGCATGCGAGTGACGCGGCGTGCAGCGGCTGCCACTCGCGCATGGATCCGCTCGGCTTCGGCCTCGAGATGATGGACGCCGTGGGCCGCTACCGCGAGACGGAAAATGGACTAGCGGTGGATTCGAATGGAACGCTCAGCGGGACAGACGTGGACGGCGCATTCCGCGGGCCCGCCGAGCTCGCCGACCGCCTGGCTGCGAGTCGCATGGTGCGCGACTGCTTCACCTTGCAGCTCTTTCGCTACGTGATGGGGCGCGACCAGGGGCCGGGTGATGAGTGCGCGTTACGCGAGCTCAGGGCGTTCTTTGCGGACGAGCAGCGAACCATCGCCGAGCTTTTGGTCGAAATCGTGAAACACGGGCAATTCACTGCCAGGAGTTACGAGCCATGAGGCGGGGCTTTGGTCGACGCGAGCTGATGGCAGCGGCCGGCGTCACGCTGTTCGTGCCCGCCTTTCTCAAGCGAGCCTTTGCCGAAGGTGAGATCCGCGCGCCGCGACTGCTGCTGCTGATGCAAGCTTGTGGCACGCACCAAACCAGCTTCTGGCCAGACGCGAGCAGCGGCAGCAGTCCCGTACTTCTGCCGCTTACGTCGGATCCGGCGCTCGCCCAAAAGGTGTTGTTCTTGAAGGGGATCGAGAACAAGACGCAAGGCCTCGGCAACGCCCACGATCGCGGCTTCCACAGCTTGTGGACCGGCGTCGCACCCGTGGGCACACCCGAGGACTCTTTCGGAGGCGGGCCTTCGCTGGATCAAACGCTGAAGCGCTTGCTCGCACCGCGCGTCCCCTTCCCCACTCTCAACGTGGGCGTGCTCGCGGCCTATGTGGCGCAGAAAAACGGCCACCGCCGCTCGTTCAGCTACTACGGCAGTGCCCAGCAGATCGCCACACAAGTCGACCCCTATCGCGTCTACGCCAAGCTGTTTCCAGGCGCGGCCGCAAGCGCATCCCCAGACGCCGTGGCAAGGCGCCTAGCGCTACGCCAAAGCGCCCTCGACTATGCCGCTCAGGATCTGAAAGACCTCAGTCTGCGCCTCGGCACAGACCAGCGAAAGAAGCTCGACGCACACACCACCGCGCTTCGTGAATACGAAGTGCGGCTCGCTGCCAGCCTTTCCGGCCAAGCGGCGAGCTGTGCTCCTCCCGCGGCGCCGATGGCGGGGCTCGACGTCACACTCGAGGACAACGTGCCGCTGCTCACAGATCTGATGCTCGATCTCGTGGCGTTGGCGCTATCGTGTAACCTCACTCAGATCGTCACGTTTCAGCTCGGCCTGTGCGGACACCAGTGGCGCTACCGCTGGCTCGGCATCGACAAGGATTCGCACGAGGAAATCGCGCACCAAGACACCGCGGACGGCAGCAACGCCCCCGTGGCAGACGCGATGACCAGAATTAGCCGCTGGGCTTGTGAGCGCGTGCTCCGCCTGGCCAAGAACTTGGATCAGATGATCGAAACGGACGGCAGCGTGCTCGACAATTCGCTCCTGGTTTGGGCGAATGAGAACGGCACCGGCTTCCACAATCTGGACAACCTGCCCATCGTCCTGCTGGGCCGGGCACGCGGCCAACTGCGACAGACGGGCCTACTCGACGTCGGCAACCAGAGCCACTACCAATTAAACACCAGCCTACTACGCCTGATGGGCGTGCCAGCAAACGGCTACGGCGACCAGCCGAATTCGGGCGGAGTGAGCGGACTCGGAGGGTAGGTGGACTCGCTCAAGCGCTGCCTCACCAGTGGCCTTCGCCTCCCTGGCTGCTAGCCTCTCGGCATCAAGCTCAGCGAACTCCTTGCGCTCACCGAACGCTACTCCGGGCCTGCCATCGTTGCGGGTAATCTTGGCGATGGGTTTCTGTACGAGCATAACCCATTTTTTCGGCGGATCCGTCGCGCCGCGCTGAGTGCTGGGTTCGTCTACACGACGCGCGACCCAGACGCCTACTTTGCCTTTCCGCTGACTGCGCTCGACACCATTCTGCAATCGCGAAAGATTCCGTTTCGCGACAACGTGCGTGCGTTACGCCGACTCGAGGCTCGGCGGCCGGGCTTCTTCGAGCTTCGCGATCTGCGCCTCAACCGCCCGACACCGAACTATCTCTTGCACGAGTCCGCGCACGCCATTGCGTTTCGCGAGCTGTTCGGGCGGCCACGTGACGTGCGCGTCGCGTTGACCAACGAGAGCGCGTTGCTCGGCATCGAGCTTGGCGAGGCCTACGCGATGACCGCGGAATATCTAGCCTCGGCAGCGATCAGCGGGCCGCTGCATCGCTTCCTCTTCTCCGTGAACTCGTATCGGCTGCGGACGCCGGGCAAGCAGGCGATCGGCGAGCTCGCAGCAGACCTCGGCCTCGCACGCACCGCGCTCGCAATCCTGCTCGCCTTTCTCAACAATCTCTTTTTTCGCGAGCGCCTCACCCAATCGAGCGTCGACCGACTCCTGTCGTTGTCCGACCAGATCCTCGGTGAGTGCGCGCCAGCGCTCGCTCGACCCCAGGAGCGCGCGGCCACGGGTCGACGAACGCGCGTTCCGGCGACGCCGAATCCCGCGCGGGTGCGGCGCGCGCTTTCCGAGCTCATGCAGATGGACTCGGACTTTCGCACGGACACCACGCGGCTATTTCTCAACATGTTCGGCCGGAATCGCAACGTGAAGCGCATTCTCAGTGCCGACCCGTTGGCACTCGTTGCGGGCGACGCCAACGCGCGACGCAGCATCGCGGCCCTGATTCGCATCTTGGTCGACGATGCCGCACCCGCGCGCGGACGTCGCCCACACGCTGTTAGGTAAAACCCGGGTCAGCCCCGTTGCATCCGAAGCACAGCGCGAGGAGCCGACGCACTGGTAGAGCCGCCCCGCGCGCGTTGCTCAGAACGCGCGAACCAGCACGTCTTGCTCTATCCAAGCGCTGCCGCCGCGGTTGTCGTGGACGACCGCCCAGAGGCGCACTTCGCCGGGTGTTTTCGGCGCGCGCCAGGCGTCCGCGTACGACGCGCTCAGGCCAATGTCGGGGTCGTTCATGATCTTGGCGTCGGTCTCGAAGCTACCTGCGGTGGCGAAGTAGTCGACCCACACTAGCTCGCTCGGGGCGTGGGCGTCGGACACCTGCGCACTGAACGCCGGCTCGACGGAGGTCGCATCCACGATCGGTTGAAAGGCGTAGCTCGGACAATCGTCACGCTGGCTCGCTTGGCACGCCGGCAGTTCGGGAATGCAGGAGCCTCGTTGACCGCAGCTCGTGTGACTCGGACAGTCGCCCGCGGTGACACACGGGTCGCCGTAGCTGGTGCCGTCCACGGTCGCCCCCGAAATCACGGGATTCTGATTGCGGAGCCCGTCGTAAATGTAGAGCGGGAAATAGCCAATCACGAAGTCAGCGTCGCCCATCTTCCGACCGTCCGCCTCGGAATAGCAGCCCAACGGAAAGCCCTCGGCGGCATCCGGTTCGCGCCGCAGCTCGCCCGCGCACACCCCGAAAAACACGTAACTTAGCGCGTACGGGTGACTGATTCCTGACGGCTGCG